>NZ_JAYJLD010000010.1 GCF_035282765.1 Ferviditalea candida
GTTCGGCGGATTCAAGCAATCCGGCATCGGCAGGGAATACGGGGAAGAGGGCTTGCTGGCTTATACGGAAAAGCATGTGATCAACATCCCCGATATGCTGGATCTGCCTTATATTCCGGAATGATACGTTTGATTTGGACTTAGCTGTATAGTTGTTACAAGCCGGCTCACAATGTGGGTTGGCTTTTTTTACATGTGGAAAAAAGTTTATCATGGGAATGAAGATCTATGGGGCTGGGGGGTATCTTCTGTAGAGACCTGGCGTTCGCCTTTGAAACCGGGAAAATACCCTAATTTCTAATCCCATTTCTTGGTTTCAAGAGCGACGGAAGAAGATACCCCCCATCCGGTGTAATTTGGGGTAAAGGGAACCCGAACGCTCCGATTTTGATGATTCCGGATAACCCGGGAGCATGGGAGGATCGGCAGGAAAATGTGTTCCTGTGCGGTACGCGCGAGACGCTCCGGCGCGGCATGAGGGAAGCGGGCACTTATTTGCTGAAATGCAGGCCGATCCGCGCCTATAACAAGCCAGCGGCCAGAGAGGCATGCGCTTCGCATCTGCATCTGCAAATCCAAGAGAAGCAGCCGCTTTTGCTGTTTGGATTCGGCGATGTCGTTGCGGAAACGTTATTCCCTTGGCGGTGGAAGATCTCATGTCGCTGACGGCGCGATGGAAAGGAGCCGACTCCTGACATGTATTCATCAAACCCGCACGACAAGATAATCCCCATTCTTCATTTGTACCACATCGGCTTTCATGGCCTTGGCTATATCCTGCGTCATTGCTTTTTGCTCTTCTTCATTCTCCGCTAACAAGGAAAGCTGCTTGCCCCCCATCACCCGTTTCTCTTTCAGAGTAATAATAGCCAGTATTTCATATGCAGGTTTTTCAGAGGCTTCCCGTCCCATAAATTACTCCTTTCCCGTCAAGTTCGTTTTCATGACGGCGTGACTTTTTTTGACACTTTCCAGAAGGGGTGTCTTTTTGACTGCTTCAATCAGTTTATCGGGATCACGAACAATAGGGACTAACGTGATGACAATTCTTCCCTTCTCAAAATCCTTGCGAGTGAAGTGGTATCTCTTTACGCCTAATGCTCTAGTCGCTTCAAATAAGGCTGCTTGCCGCTGGCCATAGTGATCCAGTGTAATCCGGAAATGCTCTTCACGAGGGTAGATGACAACGGCTAGTCCTTCTTGCTCAAACAGGGTTTGGGCGTTTTCCGTTCCTAACAGATTCGAAACATAGATCCCGTCAACAAATAGTTCCGAGCCTTGTATCTCTACCTTCCCTTCCTCAACATCCGCAATATCTCCGATGGTTTTTCCTTTCGAAAACCGTTTAAGCACGAAAAGCACAATCAGCCCGACGGCGGTCCCGCCGACGACATCCACCCACAATTCAGCCTTTATTATTTGCATGGTTAACGCCGTTGCAAAAGAAACAATTAAAGCAAAGTAATTTCTTGCCTCAAAGGTTTTGGCTATCCCATCGACATAAGCATCGCCACGGTATGCATACTCCGTATTTTCAAGATTTTTGAGGCTCTCGCGCTCCATTTTCCGAACATCCCGAAATTGTTGTATGGCTATAGCTAGGAAAGTCACGGCAATGAAATTTTTTGTCATCAGCGCTGGGATGGCAACAGCCCCTAAAGCGGCTGCAACAAATCCGGTCAATAGATGAATCATGTAGCCATTCGGATAGCTTGGATATTGCCGAAAATCCTCTTTAAGCGAAAGTAAACGGGCTAAAGTGCCCACGATAACAGCTGTCGCAATCATTACTATAAAATCGGTGGAAAGGATTTCACTTTTCATGAATTACACTCCTGAAATACACTCTTGAATTCGTTTGGCAAGCTGCTTATTCCTATCCAGTATTCCCTAATTAAAGCGTTTGAAAAACTTAGAATCACTTCTGGCCTTCAGCTTATACACTTCTTGTACACCTCGTTGAAAAGGCGCTTTAAAGATTCTGAAGTGCTTTTGTCTCTTGGGAGGAAAAAGCCGGGATCTTGGAGATATGATTCAAATGGCCTGTTGGATAAAAGTTTCTTTCTTGGGCAAACTGACCTTGGAAAGGCGGTTTAAAACGATGCCGCAAAAACGCAAAGAAAATACTCAACCATCTATAGCGCCAGGTATGAATGCTCATGATGATCTTGAGAAAAAAGCGACCGAGGAGGAGATCGCTCCGGTTACCCGGTTGTATTTAGATCGGACGCCAAATGATTAAGGTTAATAATCCGGTGTTGAGGCGTATGCATTTTGCGGAATGATCTTTTTTTTGTACGTCAATTTAATTAGGCGTCAAATAGCGTTGACATCGGGATGTTTTATAGCGCATTACGCCTCCAAAAGCCGCTGATCCGTGTAAGGGCCGCAGCAGAAATAAACGCCCGATTCAGCGATGGGATGTAAGAACATGTTCCCTTGTTATTGAATCGGACGTTTTCTTTGTTCGATGCTTTCTTTGTTAGGACATGAACACTTTCAGCTTCTCCCGGATGTCTTGGGCTGTCGAACCATTCAGCAGCTGCTGGGCAAATTCCTCGCAATCCTTGCGATTCAGCTTCGCTATGACCGACTTCATGCGGTTGAGCGCCGCGCTTTCCATGCTACATTCGTCCAGCCCGAAGCCAACAAGCACGGGCGCGGCGAGCGGATCGCCGGCCATGTCCCCGCACATGCCGACCCGTTTGCCCTCGGCATGTGCGGCGCGAATCAAAGTTTGGATGGAACGCAGCACGGACGGATGAAAATAATCGTACAAATATGCCACCTTTTCGTTCATCCGGTCTACGGCAAGCGTGTATTGCGTCAAATCGTTTGTGCCAATGCTGAAAAAGTCCACTTCTTTGGCAAACAGATCGGCAATCTGGATGACAGACGGAATTTCTGCCATAATGCCGACTTGAATCGTTCGGTCATAATCGATGCATTCGGCTTCCAATTCATGGCCTATATCCGCAACGACAGCCCTTGCTTGCCTCCATTCCTCGATGGAAGAAATCATCGGGAACATTATCCTTAGCTTGCCGTATGCGCTGGCGCGCATAATTGCGCGAAGCTGCGTTCTCAGCACCTCCGGTTGGTTCAGCCCGATCCGGATTGCCCGATAGCCGAGAAACGGATTGGCCTCATTCTCCAGAGACAAATACGGCAATTTCTTATCGCCGCCGACATCAAGAGTACGGATGACGACGGGCTTGCCGTCCCACATCGAGGCGATTTCTTTGTACACTTCAAATTGCTCTTGCTCCGACGGCATCTTGGTTGCGTTCATGTACATAAACTCGGTGCGGAATAGCCCGACTCCTTCGGCGCCGCCATCAACGGCTTGATGGGAATCCTGCACGGAGCTGATATTGGCGGCAAGCTCGAATGTCGCACCGTCCACCGTACGAGCCGGCAATCGCCGGAACGCCTCCAGCTTGCCGGACTCCGCGATTAAAGTTCGTTTTTTCGCACGATACGTCTCCATCGTCGCTTCCTCAGGGTGAACGATGCATATTCCCGCTTCGCCATCGATAATGATAGGAACCCCGTGCGGAATCTTCTTGATCGCAGGGCCTACGCCGACGATCGCCGGAATGCCCATTGATCGCGCCAATATCGAGGTATGTGACGTTTTCCCGCCAATTTGCGTGACGAATCCGAGAATACTCTGCGGATTGATTTCCATCGTATCGGACGGACTGATATCGTGGGCGATTAGAATAGCGCCTTCTTTCATGGCGCTGAGTGTTTGGCGCTCCTTGCCTTGCAGCGCGTCGAGCATCCGCCCCCCGATATCGCGAATATCCTGCGCCCGTTCTTTCATATAATCTTTGTCCATACTCTCGAACAGCTTGACGAATTTCTCCATTACCCGCAGCGCTGCCGCTTCCGCAGTCAGGCGATGTTTGCGGATCACCGTTTCCATATCTCCGGTAAAGACCGGATCATTTAGCAGCCCTTGATGGCCGATGATAATGCCCTTCTGCTTGTCGTCCAAACGATCCTGGTTCCGCTCCAATATCGCCTGCAGATCGCCCATTACCAGCGCTTTGGCAGCAGCCAGTTTCGCAAGCTCCTCATCGATTTGCGTTTCGGGAACGGCAGCTTCCCGGTCCACAACCCGTTCATCCGGATGAAGCCCGTAATGAAACGAAGTTCCGATTTGAATACCCGATGATGCCGCTATCCCGGTTATGATCCGTTCGTTCATGCTCATTCTCCGAACCCGCTCTCGATCATGGCGATCAGTTCGGCAACAGCCTGCGCTTCATCCGGGCCTTCGGCGGATATCGTCACGGCTGTGCCTTTGCCGATCCCGAGCGACATTAAATTCAGAATGCTTTTCGGATTGATTTTGTCGTCCTCGCTTGAAACCGTAAGCGTGATTTCGCTTTCAAATTTATTCGCCAATTCTGTAAACATTTGAGCAGGTCTAAGGTGAAAGCCTTGCTCATTTCGTATGGCAGTCGTTTGGGTAATCATATCTCTCCACTCCCTGACGCTTTCTAAAAATGTCGTTAAAACTGCAGCAACTGCAAAATATCTTCGGCCGATCCGGCATTCTGCAACTGTTCCCGGAACGATTCGTGAACGAGCTTCCTGGAAATCAATGTCAATATTTTCAGATGCTCCTGTCCCGCTTGTTGCTGCGGTACCCCGATGAGGAATGCCATCGTGACAGGCTTGTTATCGAGAGAGTTCCATTCCACCGGCTGCGCAAATTTGGCGAACGCGAGTCCAGGTTTGCTTACCGCTGCTGATTTTCCGTGCGGAATCGCCACGCCGAAGCCGATGCCGGTCGAGCCTGTCGCTTCCCGGACGAATACGTCGCTGACGAAAAGAGCGGGTTCAGTCACATGTCCCGATTGTGTGAACATCGCCGACATTTGTTCGATAGCCTCGCGTTTGCTTCCCGCCTGAAGGTGAAGACAAATCGTTTCTTTACTGATTATATCGCTGATGTTCAACGAAAAACTCACTCCTTAATCGTGCATCCCTTGGTTATGCTTTGTTTTTCTTTAAAAAATTAACCATAATTGCCGTAACTACCATACCAACGACGATAGATACCGTATACATGAACAAATTCCCAACCGCATGCGGAATCGGCAGAACGAAGATGCCGCCATGCGGAACCTGCAGCGTTGCGCCGAAAGCCATCGAGAGCGCGCCTGTAATCGCGGAACCGACCATAATGCTTGGAATGACGCGCAGCGGATCAGCCGCAGCGAACGGGATGGCTCCCTCTGTAATGAAAGATATGCCCAGAATCGATGCCGCTTTGCCCGCTTCCTTTTCTTCCTTCGTATATTTCTTCGGACTAAGCAAGGTCGCCAGGAACAAGCCGAGCGGAGGCGTCATGCCGGCCGCCATCACCGCCGCCATAGGACCATATATGTTGCTGGCCAGCAAGCCGACAGCGAACGTATATGCCGTTTTATTGACGGGACCGCCCATGTCGAATGCCATCATCGCGCCGAGAATCAAGCCCAGGAATACGGCATTGGTCGAGCTCATGCCTTTCAGCCAAGCGGCTAACACATCCATAATCGTTTTTATCGGCGACCCGATGACATATTGCATCATGAGCCCGACAAATAAAGTCGACAGCAGCGGAATAATCAGGATCGGCTTCAAGCCCTCGAAATTTTTCGGAAGCTTGATCGACTTTCTGAGCCAGAGTGCCACGTAACCGGCCAGGAAGCCGGCGATAATGCCGCCCAAAAATCCCGCGCCGATCTTCGAAGCCATCATTCCGCCTACGAGACCAGGAGCCAAACCGACGCGATCGGCGATGGAGAAGGCGATGAAGCCGGACAGAATGGGAACCATGAGAGCGAATGCCGAGCCGCCCCCGATATCCATAAGCGCAGCGGCAAAAGAGCCCGGTTCCTTAAATGCCAGAATGCCAAAAGTGAACGACAAGGCGATAATCAAACCGCCGGCCACAACCAGCGGAAGCATATTCGATACGCCGGTCATCAGGTGCTTGTAGAAACCGGAACGCTGCGCGCTGCGCTGTTCTTTCACCTGCTGAACCTGCTGCATATAGTCCGACTTGCTTGCCGGTTGCTTGGCGAGAGCTTCCTGAAGCAGACGATCCGGGTTTTTAATTGCCTCGGAGACCCCGACCTTCACGACGGGCTTGCCGGCAAAGCGGGATTCTTGGACATCCGTGTCGGCTGCAATAATTATCGCATGCGCTTCGCGGATTTCCTGCTCGCTCAGTTCGTCTTCAATCCCGATCGCGCCGCGTTTTTCGACTTTGAAATCAAGCCTTTGCTCAGCGGCAGCCTTCTCCAGCGATTCGGCGGCCATGTACGTATGGGCAATTCCGGTAGGGCAAGCTGTTACCGCCAATATTTTTTTCCCCATTTGAGAAATCCTCCCTTATTTATTGTTTGATATCGGTTGAACCGATACCAGATGGACGTGCTCCAATACTTCGGACAAACTGCAGACCTGAGTGCCTTCCTTTGAAGCTGTCAGCGTTCCCGCCGCGGACGTAATCGCAGCCGTTTCCTTCAGCGATTTGCCGTTCAGCATGCAGTAGATCAGGGCCGCAACCATCGAGTCCCCCGCTCCTACGGAGCTTTTTATCGTGATCGGGAATGGCCTGACGCGGAACGTCTCCGTTTCGTTGATGGCGATCGATCCCTTCTCGCCCATCGACACCAGAATGAGAGAAACTCCGTTTGCAATCATTTCTCTTCCGGCCGCAACAATCTCCTCGTCGGACTTAAGCGATTTGCCGCTCCACTGCTCCAACTCATGGATGTTCGGCTTAAGCGCATACGGCCCAGCGGAAACCCCTTGCTTGAGCGCATCCCCGTCAGCATCGAGCACTGTAATGATGTTGCTGTTCTTTGCAGCCCGAATGAGTTCCGCATAGACGGAAGCCGGAACGCCGGGCGGAAGACTTCCGGCGAGCACCAGATGGGTTGCACCTTTCAGGTTGTCTCGTATTCTATCCATGACGGCCTGCAGATCCCGGGGACTGATTTCCGCCCCCGGCTCGTTAATTTCCGTCGTCGTTTTTGCGGAAGCGTCAACAATTTTTAAATTCGTGCGTGTCCGCCCTGCTACTTGCAAGAAGTCGACGGTTAGCCCCGTAGTCCGCAAAAGCTTCGCAAGCTCGTTCCCTTCATCCCCGCCATACAGCCCCGCAGCAACGACCGGAAGCTGAAAGTCGTGAAGCAGCTTGGCAACGTTAATCCCTTTGCCGCCGGGATCGAGGCGGACTTGCCGAGCTCGGTTCAAGCTACCTATCCGGAGCTCGTCGAGTACGATCGTTTTGTCTAAAGACGGGTTAAATGTAACGGTTAACACAGTTGGTTTCATTTCTCATCCATTCCTATCGGGCTCCGCGTCGATAATGGTTATGCCGTTATCGACGAGATTTTTTCTGTCTTCTTCATGAATGCCTGTATCCGTTATGCAAATGTCGATATCCGCCAAATCGGCAAATTTGGCGAAGCTGGACTTGCCGAATTTGGATGAATCGGTGACCAGGATGACTTCCCGCGCGCAAGCGATCATTTTCCGCTTGATTTCGGCTTCCGCCATGTTCGGCGTCGTCAATCCGATCTGATGGTCAACCCCATTGGTCGCGATAAAGCATTTGTCTACGCGAATTCGGCTCAAGCAAAGCTCGGTGAACATTCCGACCATCGATTGCGTAGAAGAACGGAAAGTGCCGCCGAGAAAAATGATTTCAATTCCCGGGTGATGATCCAAGTAAGCCGTCGAGATGACGGCATTCGTAACGACGGTCAAATGACTGAAAGCTTTCAACTCCTGCAGTACATAGAAGGTTGTGGTTCCGGAATCGAGCAAAATTGTATCGCCGTTTTTGACCAGCTCCGCCGCTTTTTTGGCGATCGCTTTCTTCTCGGCTTGCGCTTGAATCTCCTTTTCTATAAAGCTGGGCTCGACGTTTACGTTTTGTTTGACGGCTATTTTGTTCGAGACGGCCCCGCCATGCGTTCTTTTCAGCAGGTTGGCGTTTTCCAGTTCCCTTAAATCTCTGCGGATCGTGGATTCGGACACTTCCATCAATTTGCTTAATTGAATGACGTCTACACGTTCTTCTTGTTCAATTTTCTCAAGAATGAAGCTTTTCCGTTCTTCAACAAACATATCGCATTCTCACCTCCCAGCTTTCAATTATCACCATTTTACTGTGAATGAATTTGATTGTTTATGCTCAAATATGATTATATACAATTTGTAATCGCTGTCAATATCATAAACGATCATGTTCGGTCAAAAATAAGCCCTCGGTGGTTGGACTGGGAGGAAAAGCGGCACAAAACCCGAACTAGTTTATATTATGGGCTGAAGAATATAATGTAGAAGGAGACCCTACGATGAATGAAGTTCTTATTCTGGAAAGTCTTGCAGACGGTTATTATGAAATCGATATGAATGGCAGGTTTACGTTTTTGAATCATTCATTATGTGCCATTCTTGGATATTCCAAAGATGAATTGATTGGAATGAAATTTATAAATCTCATGGATCAACGAATGGCGAATAAAATAGATTCCACCTTAAATAGAGTTTATCATTCTAATGAGCCTGTCAAATCAGTAGAGTGGGAGTATGTTCGAAAAGACGGCTCTAAAAGATTCGCTGAGGGTTCAATATCTGTTGTCAAGAATAATGAAGGGCATTCGATCGGTTTTCGGGGGATTATTCGAGATGTTACTGAACGAAAGAGGGCGGGAAAGGAACTTTTAGACACTAAGGTAAAACTGGAATCTTTTATCAATAACAGTTCAGACGCTATTGTTATCGTTGATTTGGAAGGGAATACCGTTCAAGTTAACCCTGCTTTCGAAAAAATGTTTGGTTGGAACGAGCAAGAGGTAATTGGCCGATTAGTGCCTATTGTTCCCGACGATTTGATAGAAGAGGCGACGGAGATTTTTACGAAGGTGTTTTCGGGGGCAGGTATTACGGAGCATGATACAATTCGAAAAAGAAAAGACGGGAGTCTGATTCACGTAAGCGTGATGGTCTCGCTTATAAAAGACGGACAGGGAAATGTTATTGCCACTGCCGGTATTTTAAGGGATATCACTGAGAGGAAAACAATGGAAAAGGCCATTCGGGAAAGTGAGGAAAAATACCGTCTTATAGCAGAAAATACGTCGGATTTAATTGCTATTGTAGGAGTAGACAGAAAACTGAAGTATGCTTCTCCGTCGCATCAAATGATTTTAGGGTTTTCACCGGAGTCATTGCCGCTCAACTTGCTTTATCCTGAAGACATTCAAGTCGTGCATAAAGTTTTCTCAGAAATAATTCAAACCCGAAAACCGTGTCAGTTTGAATTTCGCTATCAACATAAGGATGGCCATTGGGTTGATCTTGAGACGTTTGGTACGCCTGTGATCGGTGAAAATGGAGATGTGGAAAGTATTGTCCTCGTTTCTCGTGATGTAACCAAGCGCAGGGAGGCCCAACAACAATTAAGAGAGAGTGAGGAACGATATCGATCACTCTTTGAACATAATCCTGATATGGTTTTTTCACTCGATCCCAATGGAAATTTCATTAGTGTAAATACATCCGGTTTCAGGATTTCAGGATATCCGGTTGAAGAACTTTATCAAAAGTCGTTTATATCTCTGGTAGTTACAAAAGATGCAAGGAGAATATCGCAATATTTAAAGAGGGCAATTCAAGGACAACCGCAGAATTATGAAACTGCTATTTTTCACAAGAATAGGGGGAGTATTGACCTTTCAGTTACAAATATCCCTATTACCGTAGAAAATAAAATCGTGGGTATTTATGGAATTGCAAAGGATATTACCGAATTAAAAAGGACGGAGGATTTGCTGCGGAAATCGGAAAAGCTGGCTGTTGTAGGTCAATTGGCAGCAGGAGTCGCTCATGAGATCCGCAATCCATTAACGGCTATACGAGGATTTGTTCAAATTCTGAAGTCTAAGCTGTGTGAACATAAAGAATATTTTACTATCATGCTAACCGAGTTGGATCGTATTGAGCTCATCATTAGTGAATTTCTTGTACTTGCCAAACCTCAGGTTGTAAAGTTTGAACAAAGAGATCTTCGGAATATCTTGGAAGATATTATTAGGCTGCTTGGTACCCAGGCTATCATGAATAATGTTCAATTTTTGACTGAGATCGAGGATGAAATTCCTTCTATCCAATGTGCGGCAAACCATTTAAAACAAGTGTTCATCAACGTTCTAAAAAATGCAATTGATGCAATGCCGAACGGGGGGGAAATTCTAATTCAAGCAAAGATGAAAGATTCTCACAAACTGTTGATTCGTTTTGCTGACCAGGGATGTGGAATTTCGGAGGAACGGTTGCCAAGGTTGGGAGAACCTTTTTATACCACCAAAGAAAAAGGCACCGGATTAGGGTTGATGATCAGTTATAAAATTATTGAAGATCATGCGGGGAGTATGATCATTTCGAGTGAGGTAAATAAAGGGACCACCGTTGATATCATTTTGCCTATCTCGAATAAGTTTGGTGCTGACGACTAGATATCAAGATATATTGGGATAGGTATAGAGTATGATAAAATAAGTGAAGACATAACGAGATCAGCTTCGGGAAACAATCAAATTTTACTTAAGGGGAATCGCAGCTATGAAGGTTTCATTATTTATCACCTGTCTATCGGATATTTTTTTCCCCGAAGTCGGGAAATCTGTTGTGGAAATTTTGGAAAGGCACGGAGTGGAGGTGGATTTTCCCGAAGGGCAAACCTGCTGCGGGCAGCCTGCCTATAACAGCGGGTATGTCAAGGATGCCAAGAAGGCAGCCAAACAGCTTATTCAGGCATTCAGCCACAGCGATTATGTCGTAGCGCCGTCCGGCTCCTGTGTCTCGATGGTGCGCCACTACTATAAAGAGATGTTCAAGGATGAAGAGGAATGGGTTGCGAAAGCCGACCGTTTATCTCAAATAACATATGAGTTCACGGAATTCCTTGTCAACGTCTTAGGGATTACCGATGCGGGAGCGGAGCTTCACGGGGTGGCGACCTATCATCAATCGTGCCATATGAGCCGGGGATTGGGGGTCCGGAATGAGCCGATGCAGCTGTTGTCCGAAGTGAAAGGACTGGAAGTGAAGGAGCTGCCCTACCGTCAAGACTGCTGCGGATTTGGCGGCACGTTTGCCGCGAAAATGAGCGAAATCTCCGAAAAAATGGTCGATGAGAAAATCAAAAACATCGAGTCCACCGGAGCCGAAGTGCTGATCGGAGCGGATATGGGATGCCTGATGAATATCGGCGGCCGTTTGCGCAGACAGGGAAAAGAGATTGAAGTCATGCATATATCTGAGGTTTTGGCAAAGGGGAAACGGAAATGAGCGGGGACAGCAAAGCATTTTTTGAACGCGTCGAGCAAGCGCTGGATGATTCTCAGCTGCAGAAAGCCATCCCTTTTACACAGGACCGTCTTCGTTCGGGGCGAATGGCCGCGGTGGAAGTGCTCGGGAATGTGGAGGAATGGAGAGATCTGGCTTCGCTAATTCGCATGCATACGATCGAAAATCTGGACAGCTATTTGGAGCAGCTTGCGGAGAATGTGCGCAAGAACGGAGGGCATGTTCATTTTGCCCCCAAGGCTGAAGATGCTGTGGATTATGTGATCCGGGTCGCCAAACAAAAAGCGGCCAAGAAAGTCATTAAATCCAAATCGATGGTGTCGGAGGAGATTCATCTCAACAAGCATTTGGAAGAAGCGGGTCTGGCAGTGGTCGAATCCGATCTGGGCGAATACATCATTCAATTGGCGGGTGAGACGCCCTCCCACTTGATTGCTCCGGCTATTCACAAAACCAGAGGGCAGGTCGCCGAGCTTTTCTCGAAGGTGGCAAAGCGGGAGCTTTCCGAGGAAACCGAGGAGCTGTGCCAATTTGCAAGAGATCAGCTGCGCCAGGAGTTTCTGGAAGCGGATATCGGCATCTCCGGCTGCAACTTTGCGGTTGCCGAGTCGGGCTCCGTCGTCTTGATCAGCAACGAGGGAAATGCCCGCTTAACGACAACCCTTCCCAAAGTGCATATTGCCATCATGGGGATGGAGCGGCTTGTCCCTACCTGGAATGAGCTGGATATGGCCGTATCCATGCTGACGCGGAGCGCTACAGGGCAGAAAATATCGGTTTATATGACCGGGATCAACGGACCGCGCCGGAAAGGGGATCTTGACGGCCCTGAAGAATTTCATTTGATCATTCTGGATAATGGCAGATCCGACATATTGGGCAGTGCTTATCAGGAAATCTTGAAATGCATTCGCTGCGGGGCTTGCGTAAACGTATGTCCGATTTACCGCAATATTGGCGGACATGCTTATGGCGGCGTATACAGCGGGCCGATCGGAGCCGTGCTTTCCCCATTATTGGAAGGATACGAAAAGACCAAGGAGCTTCCCTTTGCATCAAGTCTCTGCGGCGCCTGCTCGGAGGTGTGCCCGGTCAAAATCCCGCTGCATGATTTGCTGCTGGAGCATCGCAAGGTCGAGGCGGAAAAAGGCTATACTCCAATGACCGAAAAGCTCGCCTTTAAAGCGTTCGGCTTTACCGCGGAGCATCCTGCCGTATATGAAAAGGCGGTTAAGCTTTCCCGCCCGGGAACGGGATTATGGGCCAAGGACGGATACATTTCCAAAGCACCGGGACTCCTGTCAGGCTGGACCGATGTCAGAGACCTTCCGCAGCCGGCCAAGCAATCGTTCCGCGAGTGGTGGAAGACTCACAAGAAAGAAGGAAATTAAACATGGATGCGCAAAAAACACAGGAAGCCTTTCTTGACCATATTGCAAACAAGCTGGGACGTCCCCGCCGCCATGGCGTAACGCCTCCAGTCTGGCCCAACAAGCCGTATGCGCATCTCTATCAAGGGCTCGGCCGGGAGGATTTGGTCCAGCAATTTATTGCAAATTTGGCTGCCTTGAATCAGACGGAGGTTGACCGGATACCGAAATCCGAACTGGGCAGGGTGCTGCATAAAGCAACCGCCAAATTTGCCGCCCGTTCCGTGCTGTCCTGGGAGGATGAGCGGTTTTATTCCTTACAGCTTGAGCAGTGCTTGAAAGAAACGGGTGTGGTGCACCGGGTTTGGCGCCCGACGGAGGATGAACAGGAGCTTCGGGCATACGCTGCCCAAGCGGATATGGGGATCGCCTTTGCGGAAATGGGCTTGGCTGAGACCGGCACGGTGGTTTTGTGGAATGGCGGCGGCCGCGGGCGGTTGGTCAGTCTGCTGCCTCCCGTATTTGTCGCTGTTTTGCGGGAAGCCGATATCCACCCTCGTTTAACGCAAGCGGTTGCCCATGTTCATCGGCAGGTGGAGCGCGGCTTGCCGGCCTGCATCAATTTCATTACAGGCCCCAGCCGGACGGGCGATATTGAAATGGATCTCGCCTTTGGCGTTCACGGTCCTGGCAAAGTTCATATCATCTTGCTAACCGACTGACGACACAAAAGAGCGGGACCGAGGCTGCCATCTCTTATCTTATTTAAATTTTAGGAGGTAATGAGCATGATCGTATTATTGGCCAAATATTATTGCAAGCCCGGCAACGGAGATCAAGTGCAGGCGTATTTGCAGGAAGTCAAGCCTCTGGTGGAAGCGTCGGAGCCTGGCTGCAAGCTGTATCACGTCAGCCGCTCCAACGATAATCCAGATTTATTTATCATCTACGAGCACTATGTTGATCAAGCCGCGCTGGAGGCGCACAGAGAAACTCCGCACTTTATTGCGATTATTGAAGGTAAGATTATTCCTTTGCTGGAACGCCGTGAACGGGAGCTGTCGACGCTGATTTAGGCTTGAACGAAAATTTGCGACGGGAAAAGCTTGATGGTGATCGTCCGTTGCATGATTGGGCATGTAAGAAGACTTACATAGCTCTGGCTAATATGATGACCGCCGCCGCGACTGAGATTTGATGCGTATCGCAATAAAAAAAGCCGACCGCCCTGAAAAGTCAAATGCCTAAATCCGCAATTGTTGGTTGGATAAATGTTCCTTTCTTGGGCAAACTGACTCAGGAAAGGCGGTGTACAAAAATGCCGGAAAAACGTAAAGAAAAAACTCAACCATCTATAGCGCCAGGTATGAGTACTCATGATGATCTTGAGAAAAAAGCGACCGAGGAGGAGATCGCTTCCAATGACTCGACCTCCGTTACCCGGTTGTATTTGGATCGGACGCCGAATGATTAAGGCGTCCATTTTTTGTTTCGGATAAGACAAGAATTCCTTATGCTTAAACCTGGGCGGATTCGAATTTGGTGACCTCCTGCAGCAGTTTTTCCGACATACCCGCTATGCATGTCGAGCTTTCCGCGACTTGATTTACAATTTCAAATTGTTGGTTTGCGGCTCTGGCGACTTCCTCCGAATTTTCAGCAGCCTGCTCGATAATCGCCGAAATTTCGATCACGCTGTCCTTGATTTGCATCGAGCCGGTTTTTAAGCGTTTCACTCGTTCGTGACGAACAGGGAACACCGCTGTATTTCATTGCCCAATTCCAAGATATTTCGGAACGCAAAACCTCAAAAATGTTAATGAAAGAAAATCAGCAGCGTTACGAATCGCTGTTTGAAAATCATCCCGATCCCGTTTTGCTGCTTTCGCGCGAAGCAGAAATTTTGAATATGAACGATGCCGGCGAAAAGATCACCGGCTATACAAAAGATGAACTGCTTCCATTCAAATCGAATCTGCTGCATGAGGATCAAGAGCTGTATCGCCGGCACTTCCATCAAGCTTTAAAGGGAGAATCTCAAGAGTTTGAAAGCATCATTCGGTATAAGGCCGGACAAGCCATTTTATTAAGAATTACTCTTGTCCCGATCATGGTGGATAAAGAAATCATCGGGGTTTATTGTATTGCCAAAGATATCAGCGAGTATCGAAAAATGCAAAGATCCCTGCTTGAAAGCATTTTGAATTTGTTGAGTTATAGTAGGAGAGTGGTTTATTATAAAAGAAGTGTGCAAGTAAAGAAAAAGAACGGGGAAAAGGTGCGGAATCATGAGTATATTAGCTGTCAAAAATTTAAGCCACGGATTTGGCGATCGCGCGATTTTCAATGACATTTCCTTTCGATTGCTCAAAGGCGAGCATATCGGCCTGATCGGCGCCAACGGCGAGGGAAAATCGACTTTTATGAATATCATTACCGGCAAGCTGGAGCCGGATGGCGGCAAGATCGAATGGTCCAAAAACGTCAGGATCGGCTATCTCGATCAGCATACGGTATTGGAGAGAGGTTTGTCTATCCGCGATGTGCTGAAGAGCGCTTTTCAATATTTGTTGGACCTGGAAGCTGAAATGAATGAGATCTGCAGCCGGATGGGCGATGCTGACCCGAATCAATTGGAAAAGCTGCTGGAGGATCTGGGCGTCATCCAAGACCAGCTCACCAACAGCGATTTCTATACATTGGATGCCAAGGTGGAGGAAATCGCTAGGGGTCTGGGGCTGCATGAGATCGGCCTTGACCGGGATGTGCAGGACTTAAGCGGCGGTCAGCGCACCAAGGTGCTGCTGGCCAAGCTTCTGCTGGAAAAGCCGGATATGCTTCTGTTGGACGAGCCCACGAACTATCTGGATGAGCAGCACATCGAATGGCTGAAAAGATACCTGCTGGAATATGAGAATGCCTTTATTCTGATTTCCCATGATATTCCTTTCCTGAACAGTGTCGTCAATCTGATATATCATATGGAAAATCAGGAACTGAACCGATATGTCGGCGACTATGACAATTTCCTGCAGGTCCATGAAATGAAAAAACAGCAGCTGGAGTCCGCCTATAAAAGGCAGCAGCAGGAAATCGACGAATTGAAGGACTTCGTCGCCCGCAACAAAGCACGGGTATCCACCCGCAATATGGCCATGTCCCGGCAGAAAAAGCTCGATAAAATGGAAGTGATCGAACTGGCCAAGGAAAAGCCGAAGCCTACCTTTGATTTTAAAGAAGCGAGAGCCTCGGGTAAAATGATTTTTGAAACGTCCAATCTGGTGATCGGATACGATGAGCCCCTGTCAAGACCTTTGGATCTGAGGATGGAACGCGGACAGAAAATCGCCTTGACCGGAGCGAACGGGATCGGCAAAACGACGCTGCTCAAAAGCATTCTTGGCGAGATCAAGTCCGTTTCGGGAACGGTGGAGCTTGGCGATTACCTGTATATCGGGTATTTTGAGCAAGAAATCAAAGGGGCCAACTTTAAGACCTGCATCGAGGAAGTATGGGAAGCCTTTCCTTCGTTCACACAATTTGAGGTGCGCGCCGCGCTGGCCAGATGCGGCTTGACGACCAAGCATATCGAGAGCAAAATCGAAGTGCTGAGCGGCGGGGAAAAAGCGAAGGTTCGCTTATGCAAGCTGATCAATAAGGAAACGAACCTGCTGGTGCTGGACGAGCCTACAAATCACCTGGATGTGGACGCCAAAGAGGAATTGAAGCGCGCGCTGAAGGAATACAAAGGAAGCATCCTGCTGATCAGCCATGAGCCTGAATTTTACCGGGATGTGGTGACCGAGATCTGGAATTGCGAAACCTGGACAACGAAAGTGTTTTAGTCGCAGGGCAGAAAGGATCAGTGATTTGCCGTGGAAACCTGGAAACGCAATTTATGGCTGCTCTGGTTCGGCAGTCTGATTACCTCCGCGAGTTATACGATGGTGATTCCCTTTCTGCCTCTGTTCCTGATTCAGATTGGCGTGCATCAGCATGAGGAACTGTGGTCGGGCCTGCTGTTCAGCAGCGCGTTTCTGGCGGGGGCGATTGCCTCGCCCTTTTGGGGGGCCATGGGAGACAAGTACGGCAGAAAACCGATGATTGGGCGCGCTGGCCTTGTTTTGTTTGTCACCTACTGCCGCTTCTGGATTATCGGGTGGCTTTCGCAAGCGCCGGAGTTATGGTGCTGTCGGCGACATTGCTGGTGATTTTCTGGGTGACGGAACAGAAATTCGCTCCGCGGACTGAGCGGGGCGGCGTCATCCAGTCGTTAAAAATAGCCGGACGCAACCGGATGTTTTTAAGTGTGCTGCTTATCACCCTGTTAGCCCAGTTTTCCGTCATGACCATTGAGCCTGTTTTGCCTCTGTACATCGTGGAAATCGGAGGCTCGGTCAAGGACGCCTCGCTCCTGTCGGGCATTATTTTCTCGCTGCTTGGGATCGCCAGCATTCTGTTTGCCCCGAGATGGGGGAATCTGGCGGATCGAATCGGTTTTCGCAAAGTTTTGATCATCGGGCTGCTTTTCGGGGGACTCGGCAATATAGCGCAAATTCTTTTTCACAGCATCTGGGGCTTCTCGATTGTCCGGTTTATCTACGGCGCGTTCTTTTGCGCCGTATTTCCGGCTATAAACGGACTTGTCGTACAGTCCACGCCTAGCGAATTTCGCGGGCGTGCCTTCGGAATCAACCAGACTGCCAATCAAATCGGAGGCATGCTGGGACCGATTGCGGGCGGCTTGATCAGCGGTGTCTTTTCCATTCACAGCATATTTTGGATCACCGGATTTATTTTGCTGTTCGCGATGGTTGTCGCTTTTCAATCCTATTCCAAAGACGATTTTGCAAACCCTTCGAAAAACAATCCGGCAAAGACGACCGCAGCGGGTGAATCCTGACAGCCGACATGGCAATCCGTATGCGTGTGTAATCGCAGCAGCTTGACATCAAAAATCAGGATGTGTTATATAAAAAATAGATTTAGCACTCGCTTGAACAAAGTGCTAGCAACCGGCTATCTTATTTATATTCATTGAATTGAAAGGAGACACGATTCATGGCAAAAAAACAGTTTAAAGCAGAATCGAAAAGATTGCTGGAAATGATGATCAACTCCATTTACACGCAGAAGGAAATCTTCCTGAGGGAGCTTATTTCGAATGCCAGCGATGCGATTGACAAAATCTATTACAAGGCCTTGACCGACGATCGGCTGGTATTTAACAAGGAAGATTATTACATCAAAATTACAGCGGACAAAGCCGCTCGAACCTTGACGATCAGCGATACGGGAATCGGGATGACGAAAGACGAGCTTGAGAATAACCTGGGGGTGATCGCTCAGAGCGGCTCCTTCGCATTCAAGAAAGAGAATGAATTGAAGGACGGGCACAACATTATCGGCCAATTCGGGGTGGGATTCTATTCCGCCTTCATGGTGGCGGATGTGGTTACGGTCATCAGCCGGGCTTTGGGCAGCGAAGAAGCCTTCAAGTGGGAATCCAAGGGGGCGGACGGCTACACGATTGAGCCTGCAGAGAAGGAAACTGTCGGGACCGAGATCATATTGAAAATCAAAGAGAATACCGAAGATGAACGGTTCGATGAGTTTTTGGAGGAGTACCGATTAAAGGCGATTATCAAAAAATACTCCGACTTTATCCGCTATCCGATCAAGATGAATGTGACGGGGCATCGGCCGAAGGAAGGCGCCGACAATGAATTCGAGGAATATACGGAGGAGCAAACCGTCAACAGCATGGTCCCGATCTGGCGGAAGAACAAGAGCGAGCTGACTCAAGAGGATTATGACAATTTTTACTTTGAGAAGCGCTACGGCTTCGACAAGCCGCTGAAGCATATCCATATCAGCGCCGACGGGGCGGTGGTGTATCATGCCATCTTGTTTATCCCGGAGAGCACCCCGTTCGACTATTACACCAAGGAATATGAAAAAGGGTTGGAGCTTTACTCCAACGGCGTGCTGATCATGAACAAGAGCCCGGAGCTGCTCCCCGACTATTTCAGCTTTGTCAAAGGGATGGTCGATTCCGAGGATTTATCGCTGAATATTTCCCGGGAGATGCTGCAGCACGACCGCCAGCTGAAGCTGATCGCCAAAAATATCAAGAACAAAATCAAGGCCCAATTGCAAAGCATGCTGAAGGATGAAAGAGAGAAATACGAGCAGTTTTATAAATCCTTCGGCCGACAGCTGAAATACGGGGTTTACAGCGATTACGGCGCGCATAAAGAAGACTTGCAGGATCTTTTGATGTTCTATTCCTCCAAAGAGAAGAAGCTCGTCACCCTGGAGGAATACGTATCGAGAATGCCCGAGGATCAGAAGTACATTTACTATGCAACCGGGGAATCGATCGAGCGGATCGAGAAGCTTCCGCAGACCGAGCTGGTCTCCGACAAGGGGTATGAGATTCTGTACTTCACCGAGGATATCGATGAGTTCGCGATCAAGATGCTCATGACCTATAAAGAGAAGGAATTCAAATCGGTATCAAGCGCCGACCTGGGGATCGAACCGGATGCCGGCGACAAACCGTCCGACGCTGAAGAGAGCGGGAACAAGGAGCTCTTTGAAGCGATGAAAAGCATCCTGGCTGACAAAGTCAAAAGCGTCAAGGCGTCCAAGCGGCTGAAAAGCCATCCGGTATGCTTGTCTGCGGAGGGTGAGGTCACAATCGAAATGGAAAAAGTCCTCAAGGCCATGCCGAACAACCAGGATATAAAGGCGGACAAGGTCTTGGAGATCAACGTCAATCACGAGGTGTTCCAATCCTTGAAGGACGCTTATGCCAGGGATAAAGAGAAGCTGAAGCTGTATACGAATCTGCTGTATAATCAAGCGCTGCTGATCGAAGGACTGCCGATCCAGGATCCGGTGGATTTCACGAACGATATCTGCAAAATTATGGTGTAAGCCGCTTCGCCGGAAAGAGATGAAGAACCCCGCTCTGGTCCCAACCAGGGCGGGGTTCTTGGCGTCCAAAGCCGGCTTGCCCGCAGGGAGCTTGATTGCCTCCGTTCAATCCATGATTGAGCAAGAAACCGATGAAATCCTATTGGGCTAGATGACAAACGTCAGCGCAGACAGGATTCATCTTGATCCGGGTAACGTTGAACTATTTTCCAGATGGGCGATGATGTGGAATGTGTCGAGTTTTCCAGGATACATATAAATTCTTTGACAAAAGCGGGCAGATCCGCCACCATTCTTGCCGATATCATATTGCGATCGACAACCACTTCTTTATCCACCCAAGCAGCCCCGGCATTTTCCAAATCGGTCTTGAGCGATTGGAAAGAGGTCATGGTGTAGCCGTCAACGATCTTGGCGGAAATAAGCACCCAGGGAGCGTGACATATTGCAGCAATCGGTTTTTTCATCCTTTGGAAATCTTTGGCGATTTGAATGACGTGCGGGTAAGTTCTTAATTTGTCCGGGGCCCAGCCCCCGGGAATTAAAAGACCGGCATAATCTTTGGATTTGACTTGTTCGAAAGACAAATTCGTTGTGACGGGGATGCCGTATTTTCCCAGGTAATCCGTTTGGGCTTTTAAACCCGCCAAATCGACTGTAATACCCGCTTCACGCAAACGCAGGATCGGATACCACATTTCCAAATCTTCAAATTCATGTTCAACAAAAATCAATACTTTCCTTCCAGCGATATTCATGAAAAAAATCCCCCAAAATTTCTTCATTTGTTTCCTAACTAGGATATGCGCCTAACCCCTTGTTGGTTGCAGACGTTTACGCATTTTCACCTACCGATACGATATAGCCTAAAAAATCGGTGGTATTTACCAAGGTGAAATAAATACAAAGCAACAAGATCAAACGAGCTACTAAGGGTAGTACCAGCGTAGCTGATACCACCCGCAAACGTATGAAAATTAATAAATAAAGCGCGCCTATGGTTAGGCGCGCCTCAAACCCGATAATACAATTACTTGATCTGATATTTCTTTACCAATTCATCCTTAAACTTTGCTGTCTTCTCGTCTGAATGTATATTTTGTTCAGTTTCATCGAGACTGTATTTTCCCTCAGTAACACCAGCAATTACATTTAAATCTGGGTACGTCAGGTCAGGTTTCAATACGAGGAGATATCTTTTACTTTTCTCCATGGGCTCGTAGCCTTCAATAGCAAATTGCGTTTTGCCCGGTTTAATACCGTTGTCAACAATGTAGAATGGTTCAGCTACTTTAATGATGTCTCCCTGGTTCAGTTGTTTTTTTGCTTTGCTAGCATAGACACCGTCGACTTTAAAACTGGTAATTGTATAAGCTTCCTCAGTCAAGCCGTCAGCGTTTCTAACGACATGGTTTACACTTTCGGCTGGTTTGCCGGAAATAATGAGTTCCGAGCGACTTTCAAGTTCACTTAGAGTATTGTAGCTGACTTTCATTGCATCGATCTCGGCAACTGATGTTTTACTATCAGCGTACATATATCCGCCAATAGATAATGCCAGAGCCACCGAGGTAATAATTATAGTTTTTTTGAATTTCATACTTACGCCTTCCACGTTAAATTCCGTATTTTTGTTTGATGTGGTCTTTATCAGCTGTTTGCACCATATTCTTGGACCAGTCTATTAACAAGTCTCTCATAACTGAAATAGCGTCAGTCCTAGCGGCCGAGTCATAAGGGATCGCATCGGCACTGACGATCGCTCATCCCGTCGGGTTGGAGATGCTGACCGCTTTTTGCGCGAATCGGGACGTGCTTGACCAGGCAAAGGAAGCGGTTTTGCCCGGTTCGACGTACTGCGTCCAATGGTCCGGCCAGTTGTCCGCAGGCGTTGTATCCGTTTCAAAGCTCGGATTTTTTAGCAGGTTGTCTGCTGAGGAAATCATTTTCGTATCGTAGTCCAGGTTGCCGTTGGCGAAATATCTGGCCGCGGAGGTTTGAACATTCGCATCGGTGGACTCAAGTTGATTGTTGTTGGCATCATAACCATACGTGCTTTTGTTGCTGTTGGCGTCGCTTTCTTCAACCAGATTGTTGTTGGTGTCATATTTGTAGTCATAAATATTGTTTTCCGGGTATTGGACTTTGATGACGTTCCCGAATTGTCGATCGCTTTCCAGCTATGGTCCGCCGGGTCCTGATAGAACTTCGGTTCCAAATAGATTTCCTCGGAAAAACTCCCGTCCGGGTTGAGAAAATGGGTGGAATAAGGTGTGCGCTTGCTCGGCATTTCGCCGATCGCAGGCTGAGAAAGCAAAGCAACAATACGGATTAAAGACTGATCTTCCATAATTAGCTTCGTGTTTTACGTATTTCTAAGAAAGGGCTGGTGACGATCATGAAGGAAAGCTTGGCAGCATTACGGGATCTTCAAGAGGCTTTAAGCAAAGAAGCCAAAGACAAAAATATTACGGAACAAGATTTGTTGAACGAATTGAAAGAATACGGGAAGAACTGTGGAAAGAAAGAACTAAAAAAGTTGCACACGATTGATCGTAACTGCAAAGATACATTGAATACATGTAAAGAACGTGAAGACCCTTATTTATTCAGGGTTTTTCACGTTCGAGTAAAGATAATACTACGCTGGTACTACCCCTACTAGGGCTGCTTTATTGCAAAGCAGCCTTTTTAGCGTATGTAGAGAAAGTATCATGTATATTGACACAAAATAAAAGTCGTTATTTTTTGGTGAACGCTTTCATGTTAATTAAATGTTATATATATTGACGCTAATTTAAATAATGATATATAATCTAACACATAAGGCGTCATATTTTTAGTTTTATGTAATATATACTTACATAAAGGAGAGGTGGCAAGGCAGAGGTGCTGTTATTTCGGAAATAAAGAACACCTTAAGGGAGATGGGGGATGGAATCCGTGAAAAAGCTCTTATTCATTGCTTTGGTTGGCGTAATGTCGTTAAGCGGCTTATTGGCGGGCTGCAGTTCCAAACAAACCGCCAGTACGGGCGATAAACCGGCATCGGGAGGAACATTGATTATCGGCATCGAGTCGGAGGCCGATGTGTTGGATCCGCATCGCGCAGGCGGTTGGGTTACTTTCAGGATTAATCGGCAAATCCATGAGTCATTGGTAACCGAGGATTTATCCAAACCGTCGGAGGAAGCGCCTGTTCCTCCTTTGAAGCCGGGATTGGCGGAATCCTGGGAAGTTTCGCCGGATGGACTGAAATACACGTTTAAATTGCGCAAAGGAGTCAAATTCCATGACGGAACCGACTTCAATGCGCAGGCGGTTGAATTCAACGTCCGTCGGGTATGGGATAAAAATTTTGAATATTATGACGCCCGCAGCGCAGGGAACTTAAACGCAACCTTTCAAAATTTGAAGGAGATACATGTTATCGACGATCATACCATTGAATTGATTTTCAGCAAGCCGTTTTCTGAATTTCTCCGCATGCTTGCTCAAGGGGGGATGGGCTCCGGGGGCATTGTCAGTCCGGCTGCGCTGAAAAAATGGGGCAACGATCAATATGCGGAACACCCGGCGGGAACAGGGCCTTTTAAATTCGAGGAACGGGTCCGCGGACAAAAAATCGTGCTGGTCCGCAATGATCAATATTGGGGGCAGAAACCCCATCTGGATAAAGTGATTTTCCGACCGATTCCCGATGCGGCCGCGCGCGTGACCGCTTTGGAAACGGGCGAGGTGGACGTGATCGCCGTTCCGCCGCCAGACAGCGTGGAAAGCTTGAAGTCGAAAGGCTTTAATGTCGTTCAAGGCACTCCGCCGCACGTTTGGTACCTGGCATTTAACTTTAATAACAAGTATATGAAGGATAAACGGGTTCGTCAGGCTGTCATTATGGCGATCAATCGAAAAGGGATGGCCAAGGATTTGTTGAAGGATACGGCAAATCCCGCATACAGCGTCCAATCGCCCGGCAATGAAGCGTTTGATCCGAATTTCGTCGATTATGAGTATAACCCCGAAAAGGCGAAACAGCTGTTGGCGGAAGCGGGTTATCCGAATGGTTTCGAGACGACCTTTCAGACTTCCGTGGACGGTTCGGGACAGCTTATTCCCGTTCCGATGGCAGAGTGGATCCAGCGGGATCTGGCAAAGATCGGGATTAAAGTCAAGATTGAGACCTATGAGTGGATTACCTACATCGGAGTTTGGCTGCAGGGCATGAAACCCGATGTCGGATTCAACCAAATGTCCTGGGGCTTTACGACCCCTTATTGGCTGGAAATCGCGGCTGATTCCAAAAGCGGGACGAATTCGGGCAAATATAACAACCCCAAAGTGGATCAGTTGATCGAACAAGCGATGTCCGAAACCGATGCGAAGAAAGCGATCAGCAATTGGAAAGACGCCAATAAAATCATTTCCGAGGATGCGGCCCTTGCGCCTATCGTGAATGACAAGGCTCCTTACGCCATGGCGAAGTATGTGGATGGATTTATAGCGCCGTCAGAGGAATGGTATGATTTGACCCAAGTTCAGTTGAAAAAGTAATTCAGGTATCAACATGGCAGATTGGAAATTCATTTTCCAATCTGCCATTTATCCAAATAATGAGAGGAGGATTATCGGTGGTAACCTATGCCTTGAAAAGGATTGTTTCCATTTTTCCGATCTTGTTTGGTGTCTCGTTCTTGGTATTTTTAATCGTTTATTTGATTCCGGGCGACCCGGCGGCTAAAATATTGGGTCAGGCGGCTACCGCGGAAAATATTCGGAGCTTGCGGGAAAGCTTGGGATTGGATAAACCGTTTATCGTCCAGTATGGGATTTGGCTTGGCAATGTCCTTGTCGGTGATTTGGGAACCTCTATTGCGATGCGGATTCCTGTGGCGGATGTGCTTTTTCCCAAATTGGAAAATACGCTGATACTGACGGCCGGCAGTTTGTTCATCTGTCTCATTGGCGGTGTTCTGATCGGACTTTTGGCCGGATTAAGGCAATATTCCTGGTTTGATCGGATCAGCATGTTCATCACCCAGTTCGGAGCCAATATTCCGGTATTCTGGTTGGCGATCGTATTAATGTGGATTTTTTCGTTGAACTTGGGCTGGCTGCCTTCTTCAGGGATGTATGATTTGCGGAACGACGGCAGTTTGATGAGCTTGGTCGAGCATTTGGTACTGCCTTCGATCGCAACCGCATCCGTGTCGTTGGCGGTGATCGCCCGGTTGACCCGCAGCAGCATCATCGAAGTGATGCACGCCGATTATACCAAAACATTTCGGGCTTACGGCATGCCGGAATGGAAGATCGTCAGCAAGCACGCGTTTCGCAACATTTTATCTCCATTGCTGAATATGACCGGTTTGCAGGTCGGCTATCTGCTCGGAGGCGCATTATTCGTCGAAGTGGTGTTTTCCTGGCCGGGAATCGGAAGCCAGCTGTATACATCCATAGTGGCGCAGGATATCCCGATGGTTCAGGCCGGTGTCCTGTTCGTGGCGATCAGCTTCGTGCTGGTTAATTTAATCACGGATTTGGTCGTCGCTGCATTGAACCCCAGACTGAGAAATTAGTCTAAAGAAAGGAGAGAACTGGCATGCAGAAGGATGCGGCCATACAGGTCAAGGGAACAGCAGCCCCATCGCGCGGTTTTTCCAATCAAGGTCAGTGGGCTAAATTTTGGAACGGCTTGCGAAAGGATAAGCTGACTGTTGCAGGTGGTTTGATTGTTGTGATCGTCGGTCTGGTTTCTTTGTTTGCGCCTCTAATCGCTCCTTATGACCCCACTGTCGGCGAAGGATCCATGAGATTAATGCCGCCGGGCACCCCGGGGCATCTGCTCGGACTTGACGATCAGGGGAGGGATATTTTAAGCCGTTTGATTTGGGGAGGACGTATTTCACTTATTACCGCACTGATTCCCGTTCTGTTGACATTTGGATTTAGTCTTGTATTGGGGTTGATTGCAGGCTACTCGGAAAAACTTGGCGAGCTGATCATGCGCACGCTTGATGTCTTGTTCGCCTTCCCCATGGTGCTGTTCGCCATTGCCATTGCGGCTGTGCTCGGACCGGGCATGCTGACCATCATGATCTCGATCGTGCTCGTGCTGATTCCTTATATGACGCGCGTGGTCTATGTCGCAACGGTGACGGAAAAAACAAAGGAATATGTGGAAGCGGCCAGAGCGATGGGCGCGACCAAGCCGGAGATTATTTTCAAGGAAATCATGCCTAATGTCATTTCCGGCTTGATTGTATACTCCACCACTTTAATCGGAGTCATGATCGTCTTTGGAGCGGGGTTGAGCTTTTTGGGGCTTGGAATCCAGCCGCCCTTTGCCGATTGGGGGAAAATGACCGGGGATGGAATGAAGGTGCTGACCCAAGGCGCTCCGCACGTGGCGACGATTCCGGGTTTGGTTATTCTGATCGTGTCCACGGCGTTTAACTGGCTCGGCGATGGCTTGCGGGATGCGCTCGATCCCCACAAGCGCACGCAATAACCGCTTCGCCAAGAGAAGAGATGAGGTGAGAGCATTGTCTTTATTAGAGGTAACGAACCTGCAAACCTATTTTCACACCCCCAATGGTGTGGTTAAAGCCGTCAACGGTGTCCAGTTTTCCATGGAACCGGGAGAAATTATGGCGCTCGTCGGGGAATCCGGCTCGGGGAAGAGCATCACGGGATTATCGATCATGGGCTTGGTGCCCAAGCCGAATGGGAGAATTGTCGACGGTCAGATCCGGTTTGAGGGACGGGATTTGGCTTCCATGAAAGAAAAGGAGCTGCGGAAGATACGCGGCCAGGATATTGCGATGATTTTTCAAAATCCTTTAACTGCGATGGACCCTTCCTTCAAAATAGGCAATCAAATGGGGGAAATCATCTGCTACCGCCAGGGAGTGAGCGCCAAAACGGCATGGCAGGAATCGGAGAAGCTGCTTGATTTGGTGGGCATCCATGATCCCAAGCGCGTGCTGGATTCCTATCCGCATGCGCTGAGCGGGGGCATGCGCCAGCGGGTGATGATCGCCATGGCGTTAAGCTGTCAGCCGAAGCTGCTGATTGCCGACGAACCGACGACGGCTTTGGATGCGACGATCCAAAAGCAAATTCTCATGCTGCTGAAAAAGATCAATAAAGAGTTCAAAACCTCCATTCTCATGATCACCCATGATTTTGGTGTTGTCGCCAGCTTGTGCGATACCGTTGCGGTCATGTACGCGGGAAAAATTGTGGAGTACGGAAGAACAAGCCGAATTTTGTCGGATCCCGAGCATCCCTACACGAGGGGCTTGATCGGTGCCATGCCGGAGAATGGAACGGGGAATAAGGAAAGGAGGCGCTTGACCCAGATTGACGGCTTCCCGCCCGATCTCATGAGGCTGCCGCAGGGATGCAGCTTTTACGAAAGGTGCTGGGAGGCTCAGAAGAAATGCGCCGAACAGGAGCCTGGGGTCACCCATTTCGACGAACAGCATGTTGTCCGCTGTCTGAACCGGGAGGAGGAGAGCTATGCCGTCCTTAATCGAAGTTAAAGGCTTAAAGAAAGCATATAAGACAGCATCCGGCGGTATATTTGGGAAGAAAGGGAGTTTTACCGCAGTCAACGAGATTGATCTGTCCATCCGAAAGGGCGAGATTTTGGGACTTATCGGTGAATCCGGATCAGGCAAATCAACGGTCGGCCGGTTGATTTTGCGGTTAATCGAACCGACTGCGGGAAGCATCTTTTATGAAGGCAGGGAAATCACTCATTTCAACCATAAGGAGATGATGCCGTATTACCGGAAAATGCAAATCATTTTCCAGGACAGCACCTCCTCCTTCAACCCGAGAAAAACCATCGGGGAGCAGATCATCACGCCCATGCTGCGGTTGGGAGCAGCCGCAACCCGCTCGGAAGCGGAGGAAAATGCGCAAGTCCTGCTGGAGAAAGTCGGATTGAAAAGAGAGCACATGGGCCGGTATCCCCATGAATTCTCCGGCGGGCAAAGACAACGGATCGGCATTGCCCGGGCATTGGCGTTAAAGCCGGAATTTCTCGTTCTCGATGAGCCGACATCCGCATTGGATGTGTCCATCCAAGCGCAAATTTTGAATTTGCTGCTCGACCTGCAGGAGGAATATGGACTGACGTATTTGTTTATCGGTCACAACTTGAGCATCATCGAATTTTTCTGCGATCGGGTGGCGGTCATGTACAAGGGCAAATTGGTAGAGGTCGCGGACAGTACCGGATTATATCGCGAGCCGTACCATCCCGTTTCCAGGATGCTTCTGGATTCGGTGCTGACCTTGGATCAGCGGGCGCTGTCGGACAATGTGGCCGAGGAACAGGCCAATGAAGAGCGGAATGCTGCAGGCTGCGTGTTTTTACGCAAGTGCGCTTATGCCTCGGAGGCTTGCAGCCAATCTCATCCGCCTTTGGAGAATGTGGAGAATGGCCGGCAGGTCGCGTGTTACTCTCCTGTGAAGGATATGGAGGTGATGGAGCTTGTCGGAGAAGGGTAGTCCGGTCAACGTCGCTTGTGTTCAAATGAAGCCGCTTTTCGGGCAGGTTCAAAAAAATGTTGCCGCAACGAAGCAATGGATCGAACAAGCAAAGCATCGCGGTGCCGATATTGTCGTTTTACCGGAATTATGCAATACAGGCTATGTATTCGAGTCGCGCTCCGAAGCCTTTTCGCTGGCCGAGGAAATCCCGAATGGACCGACCGTTCAAGCTTGGAGCAGGCTGGCGGAAACGAATAACGTCTACATTATTGCCGGAATTGCCGAGAAGCAAGGCGAATCTTTGTACAACTCTGCGGTCCTGATCGGTCCGTCGGGTTACATCGGGACGTATCGGAAAAATCATCTGTGGTATGAAGAAACGCTGTTTTTCGAACCCGGCGATTTGGGCTTCCCTGTCTTCCAGATGGAAATCGGAAAGATCGGCATGCTCATTTGCTACGATATGTGGTTCCCGGAGGCGTTCCGCATCTATGCCCTTCACGGGGTCGATCTTGTCGGTATTCCCACCAATTGGGTTCCCATGCCGAGCCAACCGGAGGGTCAGGCGGTGATGGCCGTGCATTTGGCCATGACGAATGCGCACAGCAACGGAATGTTCGTGGCCTGCGCCGATCGGGTGGGGGAGGAGAGAGGGCAGCCTTTCATCGGCAGCAGTTTGATTGTGGATCCGTACGGGTGGCCTGCAGCCGGGCCGGCCGGAGGGGACTCCGAGGAGCTGGTGCTGGCCCGATGCAATCTATCGGAAGCCAGGACCGGTAAGAACAAATCTTCATTAAATCATATCCTTCGTGACAGAAGGCCGGAGATTTACAAGCTTTGAGGAGGCCGTTGTCGCCATCCCAAAAAAAGGAGGCCGTTCATGTGAAGTTTTCCAAGGAGATGTTCCGGTTGTTCGTGGAGGAGCGGGGATATTCACTGTCCGAAGAAAAAATTGAATCCCTGATCACCATGGTCGCGCTTTTTGAAAACGACGTGGAAAAGCTGAAGGAAATCGACGTTCCGGTGAATGAACCTGTTACCAAATTTATCGCAAGGGAGGAGACGAAGTGACAAACCTTGTGGAGATGCCGATTGAAGCACTGGCCCCGCTGATTGAAGCCGGGGAAATTTCGCCGGTGGAATTGGTGAGCAGGATGCTGGAACGGATCGAAGCGTTGAATCCTGCCATCAATGCTTTTATCACAATTGACGGGAAAAACGCGATGCTGGCGGCCGAGGCCGCCGAGAAGGAAATTATGGCCGGAGCTTACCGCGGTCCGCTGCACGGCATTCCGTATTCACTGAAGGATATTTATGCGACCCTGCATCTTCCGACAACCAACGGCTCCAAAGCTGATTTGGACTATGTGGCTGCTTACGATTCTACGGTAGCGCGCCGCTTGAAAGAAGCCGGGGCCATATTGCTGGGCAAAGTCAACATGCATGAATATGCCTATGGGGTGACGAACGACAACCGGTACTTTGGCCCCGTACATAATCCTTGGAAGCCGGGATGGATACCGGGCGGTTCCAGCGGAGGCTCGGGAGCTGCCGTTGCGTCGTCGCTGAGCACTTTTTCGATGGGCACCGACACTGGAGGGTCGATTCGCATTCCTGCTGCGGCCTGCGGTGTTGTGGGCTTGAAACCAACCTACGGGCGTGTGAGCAAGTTTGGCGTGACGACGCTGAGCTGGTCGCTTGACCATGCCGGCCCGCTGACGAAAACGGTGAAGGATTCAGCGTATGTCTTGAACGCATTGGCCGGATATGATCGGCTTGATCAGGACACCGTTTTTTATCCCGTGGAGGATTATACCGAATGGCTGGAAAAAGATATGCACGGGATGCGTATCGGAGTGATCGGAAACCTGGGCGACCGGTTGACAGCGGATGTGCAAGCGGCCTTTGACGAAACCATCGAACGGTTGCTCAAGCTCGGGGCGATCATCATCCCGGTAAACGTTCCTTCTTTGAAATATGTCAAAAACTCGCATCTTACGATTACCCGGGCGGAGGCTGCATCGTTTCACCAGAACAAACTCAAGACCCAGCTGGCTTCCTATGGCGAGGATATTCAGGACATTATGCTGTCGGGTGAATTTATTTTGGCAACGGAATACCTGCAGGCCCAAAAAGTGAGGCGTTTGATCCAGCAGGATTTCAACCGGGCGTTTGAACAGGTTGACGTCATTGTGACACCCACCCTTCCTGCTGCTGGAGCGGCGATCGGCCAGCAAATGATCGCTTATCCGGACGGCTCTCAGGAGAGCGTTTTGGATGCGATGATTCGTTTCACATCGCCATTCAACTTAACGGGCGCTCCGGCGATTACTCTGCCCGCTGCCGTCAGCCCGGAAGGCCTGCCGATCGGCATGCAGTTTGCCACCGCGCCTTTTGAAGAAAAGAAATTGCTGCAAATCGCCTGCCAATATGAGCTGGCCTGCGCTTTCAATCAGCAGCCGCCGCTTGAACTGACGGTATAAAACGGTAATCAAAGGAGAAGGTGAACGAGGATGAAGGAAATGATCATGAATGTAATGAAGGCGAAAGGGATTCAAGTTCCCGAAGGCGATTATGAGTTTCTGACCGGTCAATGGGAAGGTTTGATGGAGTTGAAGCGAGCCGTCACAGAAGACATAGAGGGAGCCGAAGACATCGCCCTGAGGCATATTCCTGTGGGAGGGATTGAACATGAGTAAAGAATTGGCTTCAATGGCCATTGAGGAACTGGCTCCTTTGATTCAGTCGAAGGCCGTTTCTCCGGTTGAAGTGACGGAATCCGTGCTGGAGAGGGTTAAGGCCCTCAACCCTCAAATCAATGCTTATATTTCGGTTGATGAGGAAAAAGCCATCGCATCGGCTAAGCATGCGGCGCTGGACATTATAACAGGGAATTACCGAGGACCGCTTCACGGCATTCCGATGGCGCTGAAGGATATTTTATTCTTTAAAGATGAAGTGACGACGGTCGGCTCGAAGATTCATCAAAGCTTTAAAGCGGAATACGATGCCGCGGTCGTTTCCAAATTGAAGGAAGCCGGTGTCGTATTCACAGGAAAATTAAATATGCATGAATACGCGTGGGGAGCGACGACCGACAACCCCCATTACGGGCCATGCCGAAATCCTTGGGATTTGAACAAGATTCCGGGCGGCTCGAGCGGCGGCTCCGGGGCTGCCGTGGCCGCCGACATGACGATTGCATCGCTGGGGACGGACACCGGCGGTTCGATTCGAATTCCGGCTTCGGCCAACGGGATCGTCGGTTTGAAGCCGACGCACGGAAGGGTCAGCAAATACGGATGTTTCCCGCTGGCCTGGTCGCTCGATCATATCGGCCCGATGGTGAAAACCGTGCGCGATGCGGCGATCGTGCTGGAGGCGATCGCGGGTTATGATCCGAATGATCCGACCACGGTCGACGTTTCGGTCGCTCATTATACTGATTACTTGTCCGAGGATATTCGCGGAATGGTCATCGGGATCAATGAAGAGTACTTTTTCAATGATGTGGATCCGCAGGTGGAAGCCTTGGTCCGCAACGCCGTCGAGATATTGCAGGAAATGGGTGCGGAAGTCAAAACCGTCAGCATTCCCGGCTTGAAGTATGTGGCCTATGCTGAAATGATGACCATTTTGGCGGAAGCCAGCGCGATTCATCATTACAACTTAAAAACAAGGCCTCAAGACTTTGGGGAGGATGTCCGGCTGCTTCTGGAATTGGGAGAATTGCCGAGCGCCGTCGATTATCTGCAGGCTCAGCAGCTGCGGCTGCGGTTGAATCGCGATTTTAACGCTGCGTTCGGCTCGGTCGATGTGCTGGTGACGCCGACACTGCCGTTTATCCCGACGGACATCGGGCAGGACCGGCTTATGCTGAACGGCCGGATGGTTAACTTTTTGGACCATGTCATCCGATTCACCGCTCCCGGAAATCTGACCGGACTGCCTTCCCTGTCCATACCGTGCGGTTTGAGTCAAGGAATGCCCGTCGGCATGCAGATCATGGGCCCGGCATTCAAGGAGGAAACGTTGCTGCAGGTGGCATATGCCTTTGAAAAAGCAAATCCGCTGAAAACCAAGCCGTACTTATCCAAGGAATTTCAGGTTTAAAGATAAAGAAGCGCAGCCTGCCTTCATCAAGGGAAATATTGGATCGCTCACTATGGAGTAGATACGCCATGGGGCAATTTAACCTAGTCGAAGTGGGCAATGTTTCAGTATTCCTATCAGGGTATGTTGCCGGCATCACTGGAAACACCGTCGACGAGAAAATAAATTGAAAAATCCGTTTTTAGATGAATTGGGAGTATTGTTTAAACTGGAAACCTCAGCACCAGTTCGTAAAATTAAAGAATGACTCACCCATTAACTAAAAGTCTCTGAAGAATAGGATGCCGGCCCATAATTTGCTTTAAATGGGCAACTGTAAAGCAAAAAGAGCGAAATTTCGTGGGGATCTACCCGCGAACTTCGCTCTTTTTTACTAAATCAATGACGATTTTTCTTTTTAAATCACGATCTCTACCTTTAAACAGTCTGTTGGATTTGGGCTCTCAATTGTCGGGTGGCTTCCATGTCAATTGTCAGATTATCGCGGATGACAACCCCGTACAACTCCTTCGCTTTCTCGATCGTCGTGTAATTGTCGAGAATATCCTCCAGCACTTGCTTCGGTTCGCGTTCATATGCATTTCCATAACCGGCCGCACACGGGGTGCGAATCTCAAGAATGTCGCCTTTGCGGATTTTATAGTTGGTCAGCTTGGCATGCAGATTTTTTTCCTTTTCTGTTCCGGGATTCAGCTTCATCGATCCCGTCAAGCCGTCCTGTCCTCCGAATACGCCGCGCGGCTGGTCGGTATGCCGGTCGCCTTCACCGGAGAATAAGCTGTCAGTCAAGAACTCCCAGGTCCGCACGATGCCGATTCCTCCGCGCCACTTACCGGCAGCCGCCCCTTCCTCTCTGAGCTCATAACGTGTGCATCGCATCGGCAGGCGCATTTCCAGTTCTTCGATGGGGTTATTTCGAGTATTGGCGATCAGATTATCCACGCTGTCCAATCCGTCTTTTCCATAGCGGCCGCCGTAGGAGCCTTCATTGACTTCGATGTAGACCCAATATTCGCCGGAATCTTCTTTGACGCCTGCATAGGAGTTAAAGTGGACATGGGCGGAATTTCCGGCCGTTGTCTTGTCGGGCAGCACCTCGGAAAGCGCCAGATTGATTTGATCGGCCAAACGCTGCACCTGATTGATCCGGGCCGTGCAGGCGGCCGGCGGCTTTGGATTCCAGATGCTTCCGTAGGGGGCTTCGACCTTGATCGGCTTGAAAATGCCGCTGTTTTGGGGGATGAATACCTCCGAATTGGCTTCATCCAGCAGGATCGCGCGGACGATCGTGTAGGTCGCCGGCAGGGTTGATCCGGAATACGGCACATTGTATGCGGTTTCCACTTGATCGGAGCTGCCCGATAAATCTACTATCATATCGCTGCCTTCGACTCTGATGCTGGTTTCGATGCGCAGCCGTTCGCCGTAATTTCGCCCGTCGTCATCCAGCCATCCGGTCGGGGCTTTATAGACGCCGTCGGGGATTTTCTCGATCTCCTTGCGCAGCATTTCTTCCGAATATTCCATCCAGCGCTTTTCCGCGGCTTGCACGGTTTCCAGGCCGTATCGGTGAACCAGCTCAAGATAGCGCTTTTTGCCAAGCTTCGCGGAGGCGATCATGGCTTCAACGTCGCCCTTGTTCTCTTTCGGTGTCCGGACGTTTTCAAAAATGTGCCGCCAAATCTCCTCGTTCCGTTCACCCTTGTCATAAATTTTAACCGCATTGTAATGCTTGCCTTCGGCATATACGTCGATGACATCGACCATCAATCCCGGAGACATTCCGCCGACATCAAGCACATGTCCGGTATTCGCGGCGAAAGCGATGAGTTCGCCTTCATGGAAAATCGGGATGATGATGGCAAGATCCGGGGTATGGGAGGCGCCGTGATAAGGGTTGTTGTGCAGAATAATATCCCCGTCATGAATATTGTCTCCGAGAAAATGGCGGACGCCCTGTATGTAACCGGGCAAAGAACCGATATGCATCGGAGTGGAATCGCTTTCGCACAATTCGTTGCCCTCGGGATCAAACAATCCGGCTCCAAGATCCTCCGACTCGCGAATAATGCTCGAATAGGCCATGCGGTAAAGCACCAAGGCCATCTCTTTGGCAATTGCGTTGAACGATCCGGCGATAACTCCCAAGGTGACGGGGTCAATGCCGACTTTCTTTTGTTCAGCCATATCCATGCTATCTCCTTTCAATACGGATGTTGTACACGTGCATATCAATTTGAAATGGAAGCGAATATCTCAAATTTCTTTTCGATTTTTTTCCGGATATCGATCACGATATTTCCGTAAACGTCGAACCTGGCCGTACAATCCGGCGGCAATAAAGTGGTGCTGTCTTTCTGCTGAATTACTGCAGGGCCCGACAATGTCGTTCCGACAGGCACGTCTTCGCGATTGATGAACGGGGTTTTCACCTTTTGCAGCTGATCTCTGATCCAGAAATAAACGGGATAAGCGGGATAAGCGTTTGCGGAAAAATTCTCCTTCGGCTGGTTGACAAAGGCTTGTTCCTTGTCCGATTTTACCAGACCGACGCCGATGACGCGGACGTTGATCGCAACCACCTCCTGATCCGGGAACTGGCTCGCATATTCACGCTCATGGACTTGGTGGAATCTTTGAATGACTTCCTTCACCCACTCCTCGTTCATTTCTCCATCCGGCGCATCGACGCGCAGCTCGTAGCCCTGTCCCGCATAACGGCAATCGCATACGCGGCGCAGCATGATTTGGTCATCGGCGATTCCGTCGGCTTTCAGGGCTGCAATCGATTCGGTTTCGAGCCTTTCAATCACGGAAGCAATTTTCGGAACATCGGGGTGGGTAAGGCTTGCCCAAAGCGTATTGACCTTCTCATAGGCAATATCTGTGGCAAGCAGACCCATTGCCGCAGTGATCCCCGGATATGGCGGAACCACGACGAACGGGATGTTCAATTCCTCGGCAATGTCGCAGGAAAATAACGGTCCGGCCCCGCCGGCCGCGACCAGCGTGAAATCGCGGGGGTCGTAGCCTTTGCGCACGCTGTTCATTTCAATCGCGTTGACCATATTGTGGGTCATGATTTTCAGCGCCCCTGCTGCAGCGTCCACCGTTGTCATGTTCAGCTTCGAGGCAATGTGTTCATCAAACGCTTGATAGGACAGCTCAGGCACAATTTGCATCGAACCGGCAAGCCGGCTTTCCGGATGAATGCGGCCGAGGATGACGTTCGCGTCTGTGGAGGTCGGAACCGTCCCGCCTTGATTGTAGCAGGCCGGTCCGGGGGCTGCGCCTGCGCTTTGCGGTCCGACACGGAAAATCCCGCCCTCATCGACGTATGCGATCGATCCCCCGCCGGCGCCGATCGTATCAATGTCAACCATCGGAACCATCGCATTGTATTGGCCGATTCGCGTGTCCAGCAAATGGCGCATGCGCATTTCCCCGTTCGGCGCGACCCCGATATCTGCCGAGGTGCCTCCGATATCCAATGTGATCACGTTGTCGAAGCCGGAATTTTTCGCTGCCTTGATACCGCCGATCAAACCGGCTACGGGACCCGAGAGGAGCAGGCTGATCGGTTTTTCCACGGCGACCTCGGCTGTGGCAATTCCGCCGTTGGATTGCATCAAATGCACGCCCGTATCGACACCCATTTCGATCAGCGTGTCTTTCAGCCGCTTAATGTACCGGCTTGTTTTCGGACCGATAAAAGCATTTAACGCGACGGTGCTGAACCTTTCATATTCGCGGTATTGCGGCAAGATTTCATTGCTGACGGATAAATAAGCTTCGGGGAACTCCTCCTGAATAATTTCTTTTACCCGATTTTCATGGGCCGGATTCTTAAATGAGAACATGAAGCAAACCGCAATTGCGTCGACCTTTGCTTCCTTCAGCTTTCTGACCTGCTCGCGGGTTTTTTCCTCATCCAACGGAATCAGCACGCTTCCGTCCGCAGATACTCTTTCCGGGACAACGAGACGATGGCGCCTCGCAATAAGAGGGTATTTCTGCCACGGCAGATCCTGATATAAAGAAAAGTTGTAGGGTCGCTTGTGGCGGGCAATATGCAAAATATCCCGGAAGCCTTCGGTCGTAATCATTCCGACGTTCGCGCCGTTGTGCTCCAGAACAATATTCGTCGCAACCGTAGTGCCGTGGAAAAACTGATCAATTTCAGAGGGCTGTATTCCTGCCGTTTCACATATCTCCGTCACACCCCGAATCACTGCTTCGGAAGGATCCGAAGGAGTGGACGGCACTTTATGAACCCACGATTGCCCGGTTTCTTCATGAATCAGGATCAAATCGGTAAACGTTCCTCCAACATCTACACCCAATCTAATCAATTTCGCTCCTCCTTTAACTTCTAACTTATGGTATTTAAGTCTTGGAATAAGTACGGTTTGCGATCCGCCAAAAAGGTGTACTGGCTTCGTGATTGGATAAGCTCCCGTTCCTTCAGGACAGCCGTTAAAACGGCCTCATCGGCATGATCGGCTTTCGCGAGCATTTCTCCGTTCGGCGCGACAATTTTACTCATTCCCAATCTGCTCCATGTTCCGATATCCCTTCCGATCATATGGGATCCGCCCCCGTTGCAAGCGATCACGAAGGCTTGGTTTTCCATCGCTCTCACCAGCGGCAGTTGATCCCAAAAGGCTTTCTTATACTCCGGCAAACCGATTCCGCCTTTGGCACCTCCCTCCCAAATCGATGACACGGAAACGATGATTTCCGCTCCTTTGACGGCCAAGGCTCTAGTGACTTCCGGAAACATGCAGTCATAGCAAATGCATATCCCTATTCTCCCGATCGGCGTTTCAAACACATCGATGCTTGTTCCGGACGTATAGTAGAGCTTTTCCAAACCGGGGAAATGAATTTTCCGGGCAACCCCGATAAGACCATCCGGGCCGATCAGCGCGGCGGAGTTATGCATCATGCCGATAACAGGGGAGCGTTCGGCAAAGCCGACAACTACATAGCACTGATGCTCCCGGGCCTTCATGATGATTGAATTCAGCTGCGGACCTTCAATCGCGATTGCCCCGTGATTCCAATACGCTTCCCGGCCGTTCGCATCGTGTTCGAAGAAATTGGTCACGCTCATTTCCGGAAACACGATTAATTCATTTCCGGTTTGGGCCAAGTTGTCGATTTGCGACTTGATGTAGTCGACATTGCGGTCCATCTCTCTCATCGGCCATGGCGAAAATTGCACGAGAGCAGCCTGTACAGATTGTTTCATTCATTCCTATCTCCTATCTTGAAAATTCTCCTCCGCACATTTTGATCCGGCGTGCCAGCGCCTGCGGCTTGGATAACCGGATTTAAAGCTCTTCATCCTTAATGTCCGCATACGGCTGAAAGATTTCCGGGGTAAAGGGCCGGATCGGTTCGCCCTGCAGGGCGCGATTCGGCCAATCTCTGTTGGCAAGCGCCCCTTTGCCGAGCGAGACAAGATCGGCCTCGCCTTTCGCCAGCAGGGCATCCGCTTTCAAGGGATCCTCCAGATTGCCGTTGGCAATGACGGGGACCCTTCCGTATTTTTTGGCGAGCGCAGCCAGTGACGAGCCCGTTCCGAAGGCCGGCAGCGCTGCATCATACTCGGTGACGTGGATAAAATCCGCCCCTGCTTGCGCCAGCCGGCTGAAGATGATCTCCGCATCCGATTCGCCGTCCTGCCATTTATGCTCGTAATCATTGACCTTGGCCTGTGAAATGCGGATTCCCACCGGATATTCAGGGCCGACCGCTTCCCGAATCCTTTGAACGACTTCGGCAGACAAACGGACCCGATTTTCTGTCGAGCCCCCGTATTCATCCGTGCGGCGATTCGTATAGTCCGTCAGGAATTCATCCAGGATGTAACCGTTGGCTCCATGAATTTCGACGCCGTCAAATCCGGCCTCGCGGGCATGGACAGCCGCTGCGGCAAAGCTGCCGATCACCTCCTGAATTTCCGCCCCGGTAATTTCACGGGGCAGCCTGTAAGCCCCGGCGCCCCGATACATGGCTAATTGTTCCCCCTTGGGCTGTACGGCGGAGGGAGCGACCGACACCGCGGTAAATCGATTGCCCTGCGATAAGGCGCCGGCGTGCATGATCTGGGAAAAGATGCGCGCGCCGCCATGATGGACGGCTTCGGTCAGCCTTCTCCATGATTCGATATGCTCCCGGCTTGTAAGTCCGGGCTGGTACAAATAGCCTTGGCTGCGGGATTCGTCGATATAGGTCCCCTCTGTAATAATCAGGCCGAAGCCTCCCTGTACAAACCTCAAGTAATATCGGATCATCCGCTCGGTCACCGAACCATCTTCAGCTGCGCTCACTCGGGTCATGGGCGCCAAGGCAATCCGGTTTTTGAGCTTCAGATTACCCAGCTGTACAGGAGAAAAAAGCTGTTCCATCTTTTACACCTCTTTTTTAGATTCATTATCCTGCGATCTCATTACTCCTCAACAATGGCAAACGCCCTGACAGGCGATCCGCTTCCGCCTTTAAATTTGAGAGGAATTCCATAGAACATAAATTCACCTTTGCCGACAAGCTCCTCCAGATTGACGAGCCATTCAAAGTGAGTAAGCCCTCTGTCCCTGCAGACGCGATGGTTGGCGAAGTGGTCCACATTCGGCGGGTCGGTGGAAGGTCCTTCGACTCCATGCACCTTGGAACCGCGGTCGGCAAGCCAGTGCGTTGCTTCGGCCGTAACGCCGGGATTGCTGGTTACGACGGAACGATTGGGATAATGGCGTTTATGAAGGCCGGTATTGAGCAATACAATATGACCGTCCACTTGAACCCCCGCTTTTTCCTGGGCAAGCTCCAGATCGGCAACCGTAATTTCACCCAGGTCGGGAATATGCGTCAGATCAAAGCATACGGCTTTGCCGAAAAACATTTCGAGAGGCATTTCATCAATAGTGGTTCCGGTTGGACTGAAATGATAGAAGGCGTCCACATGGGTGCCGACATGGTCCAGCATGCTGAAATGGCTGGTAGCGAACGAGATTCGATCACCCTCAACTCCAAGTTTCAGATCCTTGCTGAAGTCGTGTGTCCATCTCGGACCGTAGACCGGACTTTGAAAAAGCTTGTGCGCGGGAATATTGTCCTCAATGGTTAAGGTGAGGTCAACTACTCGTGTAGCCATTGTCAATCCAAATCCCTCCTTTGTTACTCATACAGATTTTGTTCAAGAATATTAGAAGCAATTTATATGCCAAGTTAAATCCTGTAGGCACAAGGAATTCACCGCGATTATGCAGAATATTAAATAATAACATTAATTTTCAAAACATTCAAAAAGGTGAGCCCATGGATATCTCGGTTATTTTAAGTCAAAACTATCGAATCATTTCCCATGAAGAATGGCAGCAGGCTTCCTTCACTCACAGGGAGTCGGAAATCGTTTTTCTTTGCGATCCGCAGGACAATCTGATCGGGGCCGTGGCATCGGACAACAGGAACAGAATCATTCCCGTCGGCCTTATATTCGTGGAAGATCTGGAGCGTTATATCGCCCAAAACAAGTGGGAGGAATTTTCTTTATGGTTTTGCAAGAATAAGCAGAATCAATTGTTGGGATGGGCGGACCGCGAATCGATCTATCGATTTCTTTATTTGAGAGGCAAAAAGCAGAATGATTTCTATCAGGCCCTGCTGTCTTCCTTTCCCCATCAATTAACCGTCGTTGACCATGAATCCGGCATTTGCTTTGCCAACCAAACCCTGCAGGATTTGGATGAGTCCAAGCTTGAATGGATTGAACAAAAGGTCAACAAAGTATATGGCGAGGCTTCCTGCAACGGAGCTTCCGCAGGCGCTCTTCAAGTTTATTGGGATGCCGAGCAAATCGAGGAATTGCCGATGAATCTGGCCAATTACTCGAATATGTTCATTGACCTGAAGGCCGTCTTTGAGTCGAGCTATGATGTTATCTTTGTGACGGACGGAGAAGGAAAAACGCTGCGGGTAAGCTCGGCGTGCAAGAAATTTTTCGGTTACGATGCGGAGTACTTCATAGGAAAAAGCATCTATGAATTAGAGAAAAAGGGGACGTTCAAGCCTTCGATCACCCGCTTGGTATTGGAAAGCAAGGAGAAGGTGCAGGAAATCCAAATCACCTCGACGGGACGAAGGCTGATGGTTTTGGGGACGCCGGTCAAGGACAAGAATGGGAAAATTATCCGCGTTGTAAACGTGTCCCGGGACATCACACAGGAAAGCCAGCTGAAGTCCGAGCTTGAGGTGATTCGGGCACTGATGGAAGGCTACAAACGTGAGCTCAAGCAGCTTAAGCAGATGGCGATGCGGGATGATTCCTTTATTTTCAAGAGCGAAAAAATGGAGAACGCCGTAACCCTGGCCAGCAAGGTCGCTGAGGTGGATTCGACGGTTCTCATCTTAGGGGAATCCGGTGTGGGCAAAGAATTGATTGCCTCCTACATCCATCAGAACAGCCATCGGAGAGACAAGCCTTTTATCAAACTGAATTGCGGGGCCATACCGGAAAATTTGCTGGAATCGGAATTGTTCGGCTACGAAAAGGGCGCATTTACCGGCGCTTCCAAGGACGGGAAAAAGGGCACGTTCGAATTGGCGAATGAAGGGACATTGTTTTTGGACGAAATCGGGGAGATCCCTCTGCCGCTTCAGGTGAAATTGCTGCGGGTGCTTCAGGAGAACGAGCTGGTCCGGTTGGGCGGAACCAAACCGATCAAGCTGAATGTGCGGATCATTGCGGCAACGAACCGCAATCTCCAGGAAGAAACGAAGAAGGGCAACTTTCGGGAGGACTTGTACTACCGGCTGAACGTCGTCCCTGTGTATATTCCCCCGCTGCGGGAACGAAAAGAGGATATCCTGCCGCTGACTCTATTTTTTATCGAGAAATATAATGAAAAATACAAGAAAAACAAAGTTTTCTCGCAAGAGGTGCTGGAATTTTTGCAGGCCTACAACTGGGAGGGAAATGTAAGAGAATTGCAAAATATCGTGGAAAGGCTCGTCGTGATTACCGATCAAAATTTGGTTGAAAAAAAACATCTGCCCGAAATGATGCTGAATTCGCAAAATGCCCAATCGCGAATTACGGTTTCGGATGTCATGCCTTTAAAGGAAGCGGTAAACATCCTGGAAAGAAAGCTGCTGCTGCTGGCCAAGAAAAAGTACGGAACAACGACGGAGATGGCCAGAGTCTTGGGAGTCGATCAATCAACAATCAGCAGAAAAATCACAAAATTTATGCAGTAATACATAATTGTTTATGCAAAACGGCAAGTTCTTCATTATTCATTTTTTTGAATATTAGATCCAATATATCGAAAACGTTCATGCAAAACTGCATATTGACGGAAGCGCTTGTAAGGAAGCGGCGGTTAAGTCCCCGGCCTGATTTGGCATGAATCTTGCTTATATATCTGAACATTGAATATTTTAATCCTCGAAAAGGAGATGAGATGGGAATGGCAAAGAAGGAGATTTTCGTAGCGTATGGTGTTGACGTCGATGCCGTTGCAGGTTGGCTTGGTTCATATGGAGGGGAAGATTCGCCCGACGATATTTCGCGCGGACTGTTTGCCGGCGAGGTGGGAACCCCCCGTTTATTGAAGCTGTTTGAAAAGTATAATTTGCAAACGACTTGGTTTATTCCCGGACATTCCATCGAAACGTTCCCCGAGCAGACCCAAATGGTTGTTGAGGGCGGACACGAAATCGGCATTCACGGCTACTCTCATGAGAACCCGATTGCCATGACGCCGAAACAGGAAGAAGATATCCTGCTCAAGTGCATCGATTTGGTTGAAAGCGTATCGGGGAAAAGACCTACCGGATATGTTGCTCCTTGGTGGGAATTTTCAAATGTGACCAATGAGCTCCTGTTAAAGCACGGGATTAAATATGATCACAGCTTGATGCATAACGATTTTTCCCCATATTATGTTCGCGTGGGCGACAACTGGACAAGGATCGATTATTCCCGGCAGGCCGATGCTTGGATGAAACCGCTGCAGCGGGGCACGGAAACGGATTTGATCGAAATTCCGGCCAACTGGTATTTGGATGATCTTCCGCCGATGATGTTCATAAAGAAATCGCCGAACAGCCACGGCTTTGTCAATCCGCGCGATATTGAACAGATGTGGCGCGACCAATTCGATTGGGTATACCGCGAGCATGATTATGCCGTATTCACCATGACCGTTCATCCTGATGTAAGCGGCAGACCCCAGGTGCTTCTGATGCATGAAAGGCTGATTGAATATATTAACGGACATGACGGCGTGCGTTGGGCAACCTTTAACGAAATTGCCGATGATTATGCCAAGCGTTTCCCCCGATCGAAATAATTGATAAGTAAAAAGATTTTATGAATCCGTGTACTTGGTGTGAAGGAAACTTCTTAAGCGCCAAGTACATTTTAACAAAGGGGGATAAGCATGAAGTTAAAAGGCCGGACGGCCATCGTCACGGGAGCGGGACAGGGAATGGGTGAGGCGATCGCAATCGCTTATGCCAAAGAAGGGGCAGATCTGTCTCTCAATATTTACGGCCAAAGCCAAGCGAAGCTTAAAGCATTGACGGATGAGCTTTCCTCCTACGGCGGGAAAGTGATCGTCACGGAAGGGGATATCACAAAGACCGAGGTTGTGCGGAGCCTGATTGAGAGCACGGTCTGCACCTTCGGCCGCATCGATATTCTGGTCAACAATGCCGGGATTCTTACTCAGAGTCTCATTCAGGACATGAGCATTGAAATGTGGGATCGAATGCTTGAAGTGGATTTGAAGAGTGTTTTCTTAACGACCAGGCTCGCGGTTCCCTATATGATTGAACAACGCTGGGGCCGGATCATCAACATGGCCTCCCAGCTCGGGCAAAAAGGCGGGATCGAGCTCAGCCATTATGCCGCGGCCAAAGCCGGCGTAATCGGGTTTACCAAATCCGTAGCGCTTGAACTCGGACAGTATGGAATTACCGCCAACTGCATTGCGCCGGGTCCGATTGAGACACAGATGGTCGCCGATATCGACGAGAACTGGAAAGCCTGGAAAAAATCCCAGCTTGCGATACCCCGCTTCGGACGGGTGGAGGAAGTGGCGCCGACTGCCGTACTGCTTGCGTCGGATCCGGATGGAAACCTGTACACAGGGCAAACCTTGGGGCCCAACAGCGGAGATGTGATGTTCTGACAAGGGAGGTTTATCTGGATTATGTGTGTATTATGCGGGGAATTTGTGATGCAGGTTCATTGGACGGATCGGCCTTTAGACGACAGGAATGCTTCGGAATCGGTGGTGACGGGAGATTTGCAGCGGGCCAGGCTGCGCGGGCGCAGCCACAGGACGCGCCTTACCAACCAAATCCTTCGGTTCTACGGGCTGCGCCTGGATGATTGGAGCGGAAGCAAATATTTACTCAGCGACAAAAAAGGCAGTTCGATCATTGTCCAAGATCTTGGCGGTTTATGGCCGGCAGCGGAAAAACTGATTGCCCGTACGCTTGATCCGCTCGATCCCTTGCTGCTTGAAGCGCTCAAATCCGCTCGGCATGAGTCGGGAGAGAAGGGATGATGAATGCATGAAGCGGCCTGTCACCATCTTTACCGGGTTTTTGGGAAGCGGGAAAAGCACACTGCTTGCCCGTATTTTGGAACACCCCTCAATGAGACATACGGCTGTTTTAGTGAATGAGTTCGGCAAGGTCGGTCTGGATCATCATCTGCTAAGGCGGGTAGATGAGCATACCGTGCTGCTGGGAGGCGGCTGTCTTTGCTGTACGGTTAGGGACGATCTGGTAAAAGCCTTGAAGGATTTGCTGGGTTTGCATGAGCGGGGCGAGATCTCCCAGCTTGACCGGGTCATCATTGAAACCAGCGGACTTGCCGATCCGGCGCCGATCTTATTCACGATTCTTTCGGATCCCGTTTTGCAGCACCACTATTTCGTCGACGGCGTCATTGCAACCGTTGATGCCGTCAACGGACCAATGCACCTTGAGCTTCATCCGGAATCCGTCAAGCAATTCACGGTTGCCGACAAAGTCATCATCACCAAAACAGACATTGCTGCTCCCGATCAGATCAACCGACTCCATTCCCTTTTAGCCGGGTTGAATCCGTCTGTCACGGTGATGGAGGCTGTTTTTGGAAATATTGAACCCGAAGCGTTATTAAAAACAGGCCCAACGAAGCTGAGAAAAGCGAATCTATCGGCGGCATTACCCGATCCATCATCAAATGGGAGCAGCCATTCCACCGAACCCCGCTCCATATCGCTAACCTTTGACAAGCCTTTGGACTGGACGGCATTCGGGCTGTGGTTAAGTATGCTGCTCTATGCTCACGGCAGGGATGTCCTCAGAGTGAAAGGGATGGTCGATGTGGGCGAAGCGGGCCCCGTAATTCTGAATGGAGTGCAGCACATTATTCATCCGCCCGATCACCTTGAACAATGGCCAGGCGAAGATCGCCGTTCCCACATTATTTTTATTATGAAATCGCTTGAGCCATTGGATATTTTGTCGTCCTTAAAGGGATTTCAGCATCTTGTGGGGGCTAAAGCCAGCATGCTGGAGATGGATGTGCGCATATAAATAAAAGGCGGAACTTTATATAGTTTATATAGAAGGAGAGATCATTTTGTCGAATCTGTCGGAATTAATTGAATTGGATAAAAAACACTGCCTGCATCCTTCCAGTCCGATTAAAGATCATTATTCGCAGGGACCGATGGTGCTGATGGAGAAAGGACAAGGCATCTATCTCTATGATTTCAACGGCAAGGAGTATATCGACGGGCTTTCCTCACTGTGGAATGTAAATATCGGGCATGGCAGAGCGGAGCTTGCGGAGGCTGCCAGGGAGCAGATGAGCCGGCTTGCGTTCAGCCATTCCTTCAACCGGTTCAGCCACCGCGGCGCGATCGAATTGGCGGAAAAGCTCGCATCTCTGACTCCGGGCGACCTGAGCGTCACGCAATTTACATCCGGGGGCTCCGAATCCAATGACACCGCCTTCAAGTTAGCCCGTCATTATTTTAAGCTAAAAGGCCAGCCCAACCGCTATAAAATCATTTCGAGATACAGGGCTTATCACGGCATTTCAATGGGAGCGACAAGCGCTACGGGAATTCCCGTTTTCCGCCAAATGGGCGGACCGCTGGCCGAAGGCTTTTTGCATGCCGCCGCCCCGTATTGCTATCGCTGCGAGGAAGAAGACTGCACGGGATATTCCATCAAAAGCATCGAGGATATCATCCAAAGCGAGGGTCCGAAAACCGTTGCGGCTGTTATCGTTGAGCCAATCCAGGGAGCGGGCGGGGTCATTGTGCCTCCGCTGGGTTATTTGAAAGAAATCCGAAGAATCTGCGATAAGTACGGAATCCTTATGATCGCCGACGAGGTCATTACCGGTTTCGGCAGAACCGGCAAATGGTTCGGGGTAGAGTATGACGGGGTTGTTCCCGATATGATGTCCATCGCCAAGGGCATTACGAGCGGATATATTCCGTTAGGAGGCGTGGTCATACGCGGGAGCATCCATCAGGAATTAGTCGCAAATTCTCAGGAAAGCGCGATATTGCCCCATGGATTTACTTACAGCGGCCATCCGACGGCGTGCGCGGTCGCTTTGAAAAATCTTGAGATCATGGCGGATGAAAAGCTGGTTGACAATGCGGCGAAAATGGGCCTGCTTCTTCAGGAAGGCCTGAAAAAAATGCGGGATGAGCTGGATATTGTCGGGAACTTCATGTCTAGAGGATTGATAGGTTCAATAGAAATCGTCCAAGAGAAAGCAACGAAAAAACCATTCTCCAAAGAATTGAATGCGGCAAACCGCGTGTTTGCCAAAGCTCTGGAGAATGGCTTGATCACAAGGGCGATTTCAATCGATCAGACGGATATGGTTGCCGTCTGTCCGCCGTTGATTATCAATGAACTAGAATTGCAGAGAATGCTGGACATTCTGTATGAATCGATCAAAGAGGTTCAAAGAGACATCTGACGCCTTATTCTTACACTCCCAACAGATGCTTGGCCGAAACGATTTCAATTCCCTCTGCTGTCAATGCCTCGCTTACGGCCTTTGCCAGCTGGACCGCGCCGGGACCGTCGCCATGGATGCAGACGGTCTCCGCGGTAATGTCAACGTCCTCGCCGGTATCCGTGATCACTTTTCCTTCGCTGACCATTCGCACCACACGTTGGGCCATTTCCTCATAGCTTTCGATCTGCTGGCCCGTACGCGTCAGGATGATCGACCCCGTTTTGGTGTGCTGCCGGTCCGAATATACCTCTCTCGCAACGGGAATGCCCATCTGCCGCCCCACATCCGCAACCGCGGAATGGTTGAGCGCGAAGATGATGGTTTTCTCGTCTCCCTGCGCGATCGCCTCAAGAATGGCCCTGGCGATTTTTTCATCCTCCATGGCCATCATATAAAGAGCCCCATGGGGCTTGCAGTGCTGAATGCGGACTCCGTTGGCGGAAGCAAATTCGCGCAACGCCCCCAGCTGATAAACGACATAGTCTTTAATTTCCGACGGCGTACTCGACATATATCTGCGCCCGAATCCCATCAAATCCGGGAAGGAAGGGTGGGCGCCGATCTCCACGCCGGATTGCTTGGCCATTTCCACTGTTTTTCTCATGACATGGGGATCGCCTGCGTGATAACCGCATGCAATGCTGGCTGAGGTGATATACTGCATCATTTCTTCATCATTTCCCAATTTATAAAGCCCGAAGCTCTCCCCCATGTCGCAATTCAAGTCAACCTTTAACAATGCCAATCCCTCCGTTCCCCATTTTGTTCAACAATTGCGTCGTGTAATTTCCCTGTTGAAAATCACGATTTTGCAGCACCTGGATGAGCAGCGGCAAATTGGTTGTAATGCCGTCTACGTCCAGCTCTGTCAAGGAGCGTTCCATTTTTTGCAGCGCCTCCTCGCGAGTCGAGCCGTGGGTAATGATCTTCCCGATCATCGGATCATAAAAGGGAGACACCGTATTGCCCTCAACCACGGCGAAATCAAGGCGGACATCCTGACCGGGAAATGTCAAACGGTTAATTTTTCCCGGGGAAGGGAAATAAGTCAAGGGATCCTCGGCGTACAATCTGCTTTCTACGGCATGGCCGTTTTGCTTCACGTCCTCCTGTTTGATTGCAAGCTGCTCCCCGGCGGCGATTTTAAGCTGCAATTCAACCAGATCCAGACCGGTAACGGCCTCGGTGACGGGATGCTCCACCTGTAATCGGGTATTCATTTCCAGGAAGTAGAAGCTGTGGTCGTTGCCAAAAATAAACTCCATCGTCCCGACATTCGTATAGCCGATATTTTTAATGCCCTGAACGGCAGTTTCACAAAGCTTTCGCCGATCCTCGCCAGTCAGGAAGGGAGACGGACTTTCTTCAATGACCTTCTGGTTCCTGCGCTGCACGGAGCACTCTCTCTCGAACAAATGAATCGCGTTTCCGTGATGGTCGCATACCACCTGAACCTCAATATGCCGCGGGTTTTCAATGAATTTTTCGAGAAAAACGGTGCCGTCGCCAAAGTATGAATTGGCCCGCTGGATCGTGGAGGAATATACTTTTTGCAGCTCTTCGGCGCTGCTTACCAGCTGCATGCCGATTCCGCCGCCGCCTGCGCTGGCTTTCAGCATCAATGGATAACCGAGGCTCTCGGCAATCCGCAAGGCCTCCTCGACGGTATCGATTTTGCCGTCGTAGCCCGGAACAACAGGCACTCCGGCAGCCTGCATTAGCCGGCGGGCTTCAATCTTGCTGCCCATCGCTTGAATCATCGAGGAGCGGGGACCGATAAAAACAATCCCTTCCTCCTCGCATCTCTTGGCAAATGCCGGATTTTCCGAAAGAAATCCGTATCCGGGATGAATCGCTTGGGCATTCGTTTGTTTGGCGGCATCCAGGATTTTTTCAATGTCCAGATAACTCATTTTGGCTTGGGATTGCCCGATCGGGACGGCTTCATCGGCTTCCTTGACGAACGGAAGCTCGGCATCCGCCTCGGAATAAACGGATACCGTTTGGATACCCAGCCGCTTGCATGTCCGGATAATGCGGCGGGCAATTTCCCCGCGGTTCGCAATCAGCACTCTATCGAAGTATTTCATATCGACTCCTCCGACAAGAGTACGGCCAGTTCCTCGCCGGCATTAATTACCTGCTCGTTTTCTACCAGGAATTTCTGTAAAATGCCGTTATGTTCCGCTTTCACCTCGTAAAAATTCTTCATGACCTCAATCAGACCGACGGTATCGCCGGCATTCACGCTTTGTCCTTCTTTCACATAAACCTCTTCCTCCGGGCTGGGCCTGCGGTAAAATACTCCCGGGATCGGCGAAATGATTTTTTGTTCTGCTGCCATGTTTAATTCCCTCCTATAAAGTCTCTTGCTTTTGCGATATCGGCTTTCGTCTGTCTGCGGGCCTGCAGCGCCTCCTCCAGCGTGACGGAAACGAACCGGACCTTTTCGTTGGTCTTGATTTGGGCCATCCGGTTCAAATCCGTGCTGATTACTGTCGCGACGGTTGCATATCCGCCGCCGGTGACGGCGTCATTCAATAACGAAATCGGTTCGATTCCGTCAGGGATTTGGATGGAGCCGATCGGATATCCCAGATCAACGACATTGGACGGATTGCTGCCGGCACCGAAGGGCTGCTCTCTGGGGACAAAGGACAGCCTTTCCCCTTTAAACCGGTAACCGACCCGGTTGGCCTCCGGAGTGACCGTCCAATCTATACTCAAAAATGTCCGTTTGCTTTCTTCCGTTAAGCGATAGCTGCACAGTCCCATGATCACCCTGATCTCATGTGATTTGGCAAAGGTGGGAATCAATTCCGCAGGAATTCGCGTTCCCGGAGGAATTGGCCGCTTATGCATATTTGCGATTTCGAGCACATCATTGGCCTGCAGGGCGCGTCCCTGATAGCCGCCGATTCCGCAAAGCGTGTAAGTCGAGCGCGATCCCAGGATGACGGGGACGTCGATTCCGCCGGCTACGGCCAAGTAGACTCGCGCCCCTGTTTTGACAAAGTCGAAGGACAGCCGATCCCCTGATTTGACGGCAACAGTCTCCCACATTGGAATCGGCTCTCCGTTGACTTTCGGGGGGATCTCGCCGCCGGTCAGCGCGATTGTCGTATCTGTCCGAAATTCCAGCTCCGGCCCCATGTAGGTGATTTCCAACGCAGCCGCATTCTCTTCATTGCCCACCAGCAAATTGGCCATGGCGAAGGAGTATTTGTCCATCGCGCCGGACGGAGGCATGCCGATTTCGTAAAAACCGATGCGGCCGTTGTCTTGGACGGTTGTCTGAATTCCCGGCTTAAGCACATTAATCATGGTACAGCCTCCCCAAAACAGTTTCGGAAAACTTGCGCGGATTTTCGATCACTTCATCGGGTGTAAAGGTGATTTCTTTCGTCAAGTATTTAAAGGTTCCATTCTCGACTTTTGTTCGTACCGCTTCAAACTCGTCCATTGAAATGCTGCGAAAACGGAAAATATCGCCCTGTTTGGGAAAGACCAGCGAATCCCGAAAGTCCGGAAGCGTTTGCTCTTTTTGGTAAATGGGGGCAGCCGCCACACCGAACAATTGATAGCCGCCCGCGCCTTGAACGGGATAAATGGCGGCGAAGGCGCCCCCAAAGCCAAAGGCTCTTTCCGGTGTGTATGTGCGGGGACGGACATATTTTGGAACCTCGATTTGCTGCTCGCGGGGTACCATTTGGTAGCACCAAGGCAAACCGGGAACAAATCCGACCATTGAAACCAGAAACGGCGAATCGGAAATGGCCTGGATCAAATCCTGCTTGCTTTTAAAGCCGTTGATCCGGGCGGCATATTCCAAGTCGGTGGAGTTCGGATCCTGGTGGCGGTCTCTGAATCTCATCAACGCTTCATGGGTCCACGGGTCGTCAAATAAAATGGGAACATCGACAATCCGCGCATGAATCTCGAAATCATTCAGGCTCTGAATCGATTTTTCAATTTGCTTGAGTTCACCGATCAATTTGTCGGGATGAATTTCCTCCGGAATGAAACGGACCATATACGATGCATTGGAGGGGCAAATATCCATGATTCCCGGTATTTCTTTTTCCTTCAGTGTCCGGGTAATGGACATGGCCCTAAAGTTGGCATCCAGGCTCATGGCTTCATCCATTTCCACAAAAATAAATTCGTCGCCGCCGTAGCTGTAACGCGGTTCAAAATGACTCAAGAGCTTCACCTCACAGTAATTTTCAGATTCAAACTTCAAAATATAAAAGCAAAAATCATGCCATGCATATATATTTGCAGGCTGCTTTTTTTATGCTTTTTATGCTCACAAAAAAAAAGAGCCCCGCCTATGACGGAGCTTTTGAATCGATAAATTATTTATGGGATTGCGCAGAGCTGATGGAAGCAACCTGATCCGCGGTTTTCTTTACATCATCGATTTCATCGGTGACATCTTCTGTAAGCTCTTTGGTGGACCTTTTAAACTCCTTCAGCGTCTGGCCGAAAGCTTTGCCCATCTCCGGCAATTTTTTCGGTCCGAAAAGCAGCAGCGTGATGACAAGAATCAAAATCAATCCCGGAATTCCAATATTCGATAACATCAAAAGACCTCCCTTCTTATTCTAATAAGCCTTATTAGAGAAGCAATTTTCATACCAAGGGCTCGCGATGAAATTAGTTCCACTTTTGGCGGCAAAGGTGCCGTTGACTTCCGCGATGATAAACAAACAAGCAAATCAAGAGTCGCGGGGAACTATCGGAATTTAATAAAATATCTGAATTTTATGGGGAATTGCATAAATGCATATGCAAGAATACATAGAGCGGATGAATTTAAGTTTTTTGTTAAGAAAGCGGCAAATTCATAACTTGAAAATTTGCCGGCACATGCAACCTTGCATAAACGAGTTTTTGCAGCTTAAATTCAACTCTATTTTACACTATTATTTTGCGAACATTCTATCTTTTTCAATGGAATCGGACTTGTTTTTTTAGTTCGACGCATAATTTTTGGCATGATAATTGCAAACGAAATGAACGTAGAAATCTTTCTTGAACATAAGGGGGGTAAACAGTTTTTCAGTACCAGGAGTCTGTTCGACGAAAGCAAGATCGTGAATATTTTTTCAATTTAATCGTTATTCCGGAAAAGGGATGGCACTGCACCGCTGTTAAAACCAGGAATATGATTAGATTTTTGCGGTTAATTCCCGGCTTTAAAGGCGGACGTAAATTTTCCGTGCTCATTGCCTTATTCCTTCATACTCCATTTGAATAAAAATTCACGAAAATCAATCCGTCGGACAGACTCAGAATGGCAACCGTTTTTAAAAAAACAAGGAGGAATAAAAATGGGAGATGAAAAACGGATCAGTCGAAGGGAATTCATTAAAACCGCCGGAACAGCAGGGGCTTTTTTGGCGATGGGAGGCATGTCTCTATTAACCGCTTGCTCAAGCGGGACAAAGCCTGCGGCAACCCCGGCGGCAACCGGAGCCGCAGCAGGAACCGGAGCTGCTGCGGGAGCCGGCGCCGCCGCCAAATCCATAACGGATGAGTCTCTGCGCACAATCGGTCTTTCCGTAACCGTGCAAGACCGTATTCTAGAGGAGTTTAAAAAGGAAACTAAAGTAAAGGATGTAAAGGGCACAGCCTCAACATTCCCGGATGCCATGAATAAAATTCTCACCTCCGGCGCCAAAGAGTATGATGTGGCCGAAATGATCGGAGAAAGAATGCCCGGGCTGTGGGATGCGGGTGCGATCCATCCGGTTCCCGTAGATCAGATTCCGAACTGGAAATATGCTAGACCACTGTTTACCACCGGACTGCCGCAATTTGGAGACGCACAAATATCCGCGCAAATTTATACCGACGATAAAAAATCATTGAAGATGATTCCTTCCGTTTTCAACTTCGATTCGATCGGCTACAACCCGGATAAGGTGGATAAAATTACGTCCTGGACTGCGATTTTTGACTCCAAATATAAAGGCAAGACGGCATTGAACACGGACCCGCTGATCGCCATGCCGGAGGTCGCCATGGCCATGAATACATTGGGAGAGTTAAACACAAAGAGTCCGGGAAACTTGACCAAAGAGGAACTTGACACAGCCATTAAATGGTTGATTTCGAAGAAGAAAGACGGACAGTTCAGATCGCTGTGGGGTGATTTCGGCGAATTGGTCAACTTGATGGCAAGCGGAGAGGTCATTGTTGCCGATGCATGGCAGCCTGCCGTTATGGCGGTTAAAGCGCAGGGCACCAATTGCGTGTATGCTACTCCTCAAGAGGGTTACCGCGCTTGGGCAATCGGTCCGATGGTCGTCAAAGGCACGAACAATCTGGAGGCCGCGATCGCTTATGCAAACTTCTGGCTTTCCGGCTGGCCGGCAATTACGGTGTCCGAGCAGGGCTATTATTCCCCGGTTACCACCATCAAGGACGCAATGCCGAAGGAAAAATACGAGTTCTGGTACGAAGGGAAGCCTTGGGTAGGCGCTACCGAAAGAGGAATCAAGGAAGGCGATCTGAGAGACGGCGGCTCCTTGGAGGAAAGAACGAAGCATATCGGAGTATGGCATCAGTGGCCGAAAGAGTACGACTACTATGTCAAGAAGTGGGATGAATTCCTGAGCGCTTAATAGTTAGCACAAGCGAGGAATGAAATCTTAATGATGTCTTCCTCGCTTTCTTTCCTTACCTTGTTGAATACCAATAAAAAAACGGGAGATATTCGTATGGCAACATATGATCTTGAACTAAGAAACCTGAAAAAGGTTTTCGACAATGGCAATGTAGCCGTGAATAATTTCAACCTGAACATCGAGCCCGGAGAATTTGTGGCCTTTCTCGGGCCCAGCGGCTGCGGCAAAACGACAACTTTGCGTATGATCGGCGGATTTGAAGAGCCGACAAGCGGGGATATCTTGATTAAGGGGAGCAAGGTCAACGATATTCCTCCCAACCGCAGAAAAACAAACATGGTTTTTCAAAATTACGCGTTGTTTCCCCATATGAATGTAGCCGAAAATATTGAATACGGGTTGAAGCTGAACGGAACTGATGCGGCCACGAGGAAGAAAAAAATGAAAGACATTCTGGAGCTCGTTCAAATGCACGAATATGCCGAAAGAAATGTTCATGAATTGAGCGGAGGACAAAGACAGCGGATCGCGATTGCCAGATCGCTTGTTGTTGAACCGGATATTCTTCTGCTGGATGAACCGCTCGGTGCGCTGGATGCAAACCTGAGGGCCCGTGTGCAGGTGGAACTGAAGGCATTGCAAAACCGGATGGGCATTACGTTCATTTTCGTGACGCATTCCCAATCTGAAGCCATGGCATTGGCCGATAAAATTGTCGTTATGAATGAGGGCGAAATCGAGCAGATCGGAACGCCTGAGGAGATTTACGGTCTGCCGCGAACCAAATTCGTCGCCAAATTTGTCGGCAAAAACAACATCATTGACGGAAAGATAGGCTCCAAGCAAGCCGATCAAATCAAGCTGCGGACAGCATACGGCATCTTCTCGGCCGCAACCTCCAAGGATTTGCCCGCGGAATCCGGCGCCACCTTGGTTATCCGCGCCGACCAAGCGCAAATCGTCAAAGGCACGGATACGGAACGCGAACCGGGTTGGAATTATATCAAAGGCAGGTTAAAGGGCGAGGAAATTATCGGATCGATTATCACGTATATCGTGGAAGTGGAAAACGGCGTTCATTTCACAGTGGAGCAGCATGAAAGCGTAAGTGATTTTGACCTGAAATTAAATTCCGAGGTTTTGTTGAGGTGGAATGCAGATGATGCCATCATTCTTTAATTTGCAATGCCTGAATCTGACTAAAAAATTCGGCGGCCGGACGGTTATCGACAATCTGTCTTTTTCCGCGAATAAAGGGGAGTTCGTCACTTTGCTGGGCCCGAGCGGCTGCGGGAAAAGCGTTCTGCTGAGGATGCTGGCCGGATTTGAAACGCCGGACGAAGGACAAATACTGATTGAAGGGGAGGATATGAGTCAAGTGCCTCCTTTCAAACGAAAAACGGCGATATGTGTCCAAAACTTCGCTCTTTTTCCAAATTTGAACGTCCAAAAGAACGTTGAATTCGGATTGGAAAACCAAGGCTTCGACAAGGAGGAAAGATTCCGGAAAAGCCTGCATTGGATCGAGGTTGTGGGCCTGAAAGGCTTCGAGAACAGAAAAATCGATCAATTAAGCGGAGGGCAAAAGCAGCGGGTAGCCCTGGCGCGGGCGTTGGCCATCGAACCGGAAATTTTGCTGCTGGACGAACCTTTGGGCGCGCTCGACGCCAATCTTCGTGTAAGAATGCAAAGCGAGATCAAAGGCTTGCAGCAGAATCTCGGAATCACGATCATTCATGTGACCGGCAGTGAAAGTGAAGCGATGGCAATGGCCGATCGGATCATCATGCTGAATGAAGGAAGGATTGAACAAGAGGGTCCGCCCAAGGAAATATTCAGACACCCGAAAACGAAATTCGTCGCCAGCTTCATGGGCAATTACAACCTGATTCAGGGCAAAGTGGCGTCAACGAACGGGCAAACCGTGCTGCTGGACAGCGAGGTGGGAACGATCACGGTCGATCGTATGAATTTGATCGAACCCGTGAGCCCCGGAACCGCGGCAACGGCCATTTTCCGAACCGATCATGCGACGCTGCTGCCTGCAAATTCAACACACGATTTCGACAACAGTGTTGTCGGCAATGTCCACGGTGTGGAATTCAAAGGTTCGATTGTAGAATTTGTCATCGAATTGGAGAACAAGCAAATTCTTAAAATTGAAAAACACCAGAGCAGAAATCTGCAAATCAGAAATGATTTTGTAGGAAAAGCGATTTTAGGCTGGAATGGAACAGACACACAATTGCTGACCCAATAGGAGGTGACGGATGTTGAATAAGCATTTGAATATAACGGAAGCCAAGGAACAAACCACCACTCCGAAAGTCCTGAAGCCGGACAAGAAATTCAAAGAGGAAGGCTTCATAGACAAAGTCTTGAATTTTATCCGCGCCCGAAAAGGCTTATCCACCAAATTGCTGTTGGCGCCGGGCGTATTATGGATGGTTTTGTTTTTGATCGTCCCGCTTTTGGCGATGATTTACGTCAGTTTTTGGACGCAAAGCAGCACAACGATCAAACCGATTGTCACAACCGAGAATTATAAATATTTTTTCAGCAGCACGGTTTATTTAAGTGTATTGTGGAATACCGTCAAAATTTGGCTGATTGTGCTTATCTCCACGCTGGTGCTCGGTTATCCGGTAGCTTTTTTTATTTCGCAGATGGTTAGAAGCGAAAGGATGCAGACGGTGCTTCTGCTGATTTGCATTATTCCCTTTTGGACCAGCTTTCTGATCAGGGTATTGGCTTGGAAGCCGATGCTGGGCATTCAAGGGGCGTTGAATATTGTGCTTGAATACTTCCATATTATCAATCATCCGATCGAGGTGCTGCTGTATTCCGAATTCGGCATGATCCTCGGCATGATTCAAATCTATGTCGTTTTTATGGTAGGACCGATCGCTTTCTCATTGGGCAGGATCGATCATAATCTGGTTGAAGCCGCCCAGGATTTGGGGGCGAGCTTCCTGCAAATTTTCAGGGATATTTACTGGCCGCTTTCAAAGCCGGGCGTAATCGCCGGTTCGATTTTCGTGACGGTTATGGTGCTGGGTGAATTTGCGATTCCTGCGGCTCTGGGGGGAAAGAAAGTGAACCTGCTGGGGAACATTATTTTGACTCAGGTCGGCAGCTTGAAATGGGCATTTGCTTCGGTGGTCGGCGTAGTTCTGACGATTGTGATTGCCATTGCGGTGTCGCTCTTGCTGCGCGTCGTTAATTTAAGAAAGCAAATTTAGGAGTGTCCCTTGAAAATACGGATGCTGAAGAAAGAGGAGTTCGGACATGAAGAAAAACAAAGCGCTCAAATCCGTCTTTGGAATTTACACGGGTATTTTCATTTTTGTTTTATATGCGCCGTTAATTGTTCTGACGATTTTGTCCTTTCAAGTAGGTCCTGAGGGCGGGCCCCAGTTTCCGCTGCAGGGGTTCAGCTTGTATTGGTATGAACAGCTTTTTGGGTTAACTCCCCCTTCTAGGGTCGCACCCCTGGATTTAGGCGATGCCATTTTCAGGTCTTTGACGCTGGCCATCATTACGATGATCGTCTCAACCATTCTGGGAACCTTGACCGCTCAAGCCTTCAGAAAAAACTTTAAAGGCTCTGGTCTCGTTTTTTATTTGATTCTTTTGGGAATTATGGTTCCCGGTATTTTGGTCGGTTTGGGAATCGCTTTGGTATCCAACACTTTAGGGATTGACAAAAACTGGTACAGCACCTCGTTTGTGGCCCACGTTCTGTACACGTATCCGTTTGCCTTTATTGTCATGCTGGCGATCTTTAACCGGTTTGACCGAAGCATTGAGGAGGCGGCGATGGATCTTGGGGCCAACGAATTAAAAACGTTTTGGCGGATCACACTGCCTCAAGTGATTCCCGGACTGCTCAGCGCAGCTTTATTTGCCTTTACGTTATCCTATGATGAATTCCCCAGGACATTGTTTGCTGCGGGACCGGACCTGACGCTGCCGTTAACGATATTCGGCACTTTTTCGATTGAGGTGCACCCGAATCTGTTTGCTTTTGGTGTGTTGACCACGTTATTCTCATTTTCGATTTTGATTCTCTATTATTTCCTGATGATGATATTTACAAGAAAACCCAAGCGATTGAATGTGCAGGAAGATATCAATTAGGGAGGTTTAGGGGGAGATCGATATTGTCAAAGCTCATCGTCCGGTATGTCCAGCCGATTGATATCCCGAAGCTCATTCCTTTAATCATCGGATATCTTCAATTTTACAATCGTCCGGTTCCTCCGGATGAAAAGATTGAAGAGATGATTGTTCGCTTTCTCGTGCATCCCGATGAAGGCGTTCAATTCGCAGCGGCCGAAAACGGGGAGCTGAAGGGATTTGCGACTTTGAATTACATCTGGAGCACAACACGCATGCAGAAAATTGCATTATTGAATGATTTATATGTGGACCCCGAGCATCGACGCAAGGGAGCGGGAGAAGGGTTGTTAAATGCGGCTCTGAATCAGGCGAAGAAAGAAAACTTGCCGATAATGCGCTTGCTTACGGCTGAAGATAATAAGGCCGCCCAGGCCCTGTACGAAAAAACCGGCGGGAAAGCGCCGGGCTGGCGAGTTTATGATTATGATTTGTCAAGCTGGGGAGGGATCGGTTAATGGGAAAGTATCGTATTGCTGTTGATGTGGGAGGCACCTTTACAGATGTATTTATTTTTGAAGAATTGACCGGCGAGATGTCGATAACCAAAGTTCCGTCCACCCCCTCCAATCCGGCCAAAGGAATCATGGACGGCATTGAACGGACGGGGATTTCCCTGGCCGATGTCAGCTTATTCTCCCATGGGACGACAGTAGGCACCAACGCGCTGATCACCAGAAAATTGCCGAAGACGGCTTTGGTTACAACGAAGGGCTTTCGCGATGTTCCGGAAATCCGTAGGGGAACCAAATTGGATCTTTGGGATGCCTACAATGATGTGGCGCCTCCATACATCAAAAGAAGAGACCGGTTTGAAATCGAAGAGCGGGTGGACTATGCGGGAAATGTCTTGGCCGAGCTGAATTTGGAGGAAGCCAAGGAATTGGCCAGGCTGCTGAAAAAGCGGCAGGTCGAATCGGTCGCGATCTGTCTGATCAACTCGTATGTCAATGGAGCCAATGAGCTGAAATTAAAGGAGATCTTGAAGGAGCAGCTGCCGGAAGCTTATATTTGCACATCCAGCGAGATTTTGCCGGAAATGTTTGAGCATGAACGGATGAGCACAACGATTGTCAATGCGGTATTGGGCCCGGTCGTCGGCAAATACATACAGGAGCTTAACTCGGAATTGAGAGAAAGAGGATATCAAGGCGATGTTCTGGTTCTGCATTCAGGCGGAGGCGTGATGAACTCCGACACGGTTCCCCATTTTGCGGCCCGCGTTGCCAGCTCGGGGATTGCCGCAGGGGCGATAGCAAGCTCCTATATCGCCAAATTATGCGGCTTCGACAACGCGATCGGCCTGGATATGGGCGGAACGAGCACCGATATTTCGCTTATGTACAACGGCGAGCTGCGGGTAACGAAGGATTGGTATATCGAGTATGGGTATCCGATCGGGTTTCCAAGCATCGAAATTTTGACGATCGGCGCCGGCGGAGGGAGTCTGGCGTGGATCGATGACGGCGGCTCGCTTCGCAACGGCCCGCAGAGTGCCGGAGCCGATCCGGGTCCGGTTTGTTATATGAAAGGCGGGGAGGAGCCTACCAATACCGATGCGAATCTGGTTTTGGGCCGGCTCGGCGACAAGCTGTTAAACGGGCAAATGACCCTGAACAAGGAGTCGGCGCTTCACAGGATCAGGCAAAAAATCGGGAATCATTATCATTTTTCAGATTCGCAAGCGGCCAATTCGATCATCAAAGTGGCGAATGCCAATATGAGCGACGCTTTAAGGCTGATCTCGATCCGTAGGGGCTATGATCCGCGGGATTTCGCCCTGGTCGTTTTTGGAGGCGCCGGCGCTTTGCACGGAGCGCATTTGGCCAAGGAGATGGAAATTCCGACGGTTATTGTGCCCCCCTATCCCGGAATTACATCGGCGATGGGCTGCCTGCTGGTCGATGTGCGGCATGATTTGTCGAAAACATTTCTTGCCGCATTCAACGAGATTTCGAACGAACAGCTGGAAGCCGAGTTTTCGGCAATGGAAAAGGAAGCTTATCAATTGCTGAAGGAAGAAGGGGTTGCCGATGAAAATATGAATCTCCTTCGCTATGTGGATATGAGATATGTGGGCCAATGGCGATCTTTGGCCATACCGGCAAGCAGGCCGATTCACAGTCTGGAAGAAACCCTGGAGAGCTTTCATCGCGAGCATCAGAGGGAATACGCCTTTGCCAACCGCGACCAGACGGTCGAGATTTACGGCCTGAGAATCACGGCCGTAGGCACCGTGCCGAAGCCGGAGCTTCCGAAATTGGAGGCCAAAGGCTCCATTGAGGATGCCGTAATCGGCTATCGCAGCGTTTATTTTGAAGAAACGGGCGGCTTCACGAATACGGTCATTTATGAGCGTTCGAAGATTCCCGTGCTGTCCGAGTTTTCCGGCCCGGCCATTGTGGAACAGCTGGATTCCACGACGGTTGTGCCGCCGGATTTCAAAGTGCGGATAGACCCTTATCAGAATATGATCATGACCATCAATAACTAGAAGGATGAGGTGATTGGAATGACGCAAGTCGAACAAAGCAGATTGGATCCCGTTACTTTCGAGGTGCTGAAGAATGCTTTTGTCAATCTGGTCGATCAAATGTCCGAGCAGATCCTGAGAACGTGCTATTCATTTGTCATTTATAACAGGGACTTCAGCTCGGCTCTTTGCGATGCCAAGGGAAATACGATCATGCAGGGAACGCAGGATATTTCGGTGCATGTCGGCACTCTTCATTTGACCGCCAAAGCGGTGTTGGAGGATTTTGGCGACGATATTCATCCGGCGGATGTGTTTTTGGTAAACGACCCCTACCGCGGCGGCACACATTTCTGCGATGTGCGGATTATCCGACCGGTATTTTATGACGGCCGATTAATCGCTTTGATGCAGTCCAACGGTCATTGGGCGGATGTCGGCGGAACGGTGCCCGGTTCCTTTGACGTGCAGGCAAAGGATCATTACGGGGAAGGCTTTCGGATCCCGCCGGTCAGGATTTGGAGCAGGGGCGAGTACTTGGGGGACGTGGCCAACATGATGGTGGCCAACATGCGGGTCCCTGAGGAGCGGCTGGGCGATTTGCGGGCTCAAGCCGAGGCGACGCGGGTCGGTGAGGAGCAACTGCTCAGGCTTATTGAAAAATACGGGATAGAGACCGTTTTGGCGGCGTTTGACGAGGTTCAGGATTACGTGGAAAGATTGGCCAGAAAAAAAGTCGGCGAGTTGCCGGACGGTACCTGGGAAACGGTCGATTACATCGATATGGACCCGGAATTGGGTGACGGCCTGATTCCGATCAAAGTGAAAATGACGATTGAGGGCGATAGGATTTACTACGATCTCGGCGGGTCGCATCCTTACATCGGCTGTTTTTTGAATTCGGGATACGGCGCGTCGTTTTCGGCAGTGGTTGCGGGGACCAAAACATTTTTTCCCGAGATTCCTTTAAACTCTGGATTTTACCGGGTGGTGAAAGCCGAGCTCCCCGAAAATTCGGTTGTAAACGCGCCCTGGCCTGTTGCGGTTACAGGATTCTGTTCAGGCTCTTATGAGAAAATCATGAACGCCATTTTTGAGCTGTGGTCGAATATCATGCCCGAACGGGCTTTGGCATGCTCCTTCAACCTGGAGTACTTGCTGATCGGCGGCTGGGACCGGCGGGAAGGATACGGCAACTATTTCATGTGGTATGACTGGATGGCTGGCGGACACGGCGGCAGAAACGGAAAAGACGGAGCGAATGCGCTGTCCCCGGTGTTCGGAGTGGGGCTGAGCATTCAGCCTTGCGAAGGGCAGGAGCGGCTGTCTCCGGTGATTACGACCCACCACAGCATCATCACCGACTCCGGCGGTCCGGGCAAGCACCGCGGGGGGTGCGGAGTGGAAAAAGGAGGCGTGCTGACTCGTTTGCACAAAACGGTCATGTCCTACTGCTGCGACCGTTCCCGTTCCGTCACTTGGGGGATTTTCGGGGGATTGCCTTCCTATCCCCACGGCGCATGGTTAAATCCGGGGAAGGAGAATCAGTGCTTCGTGGGAACCATCTTTTCCAATGTGAAGGTGGCGGAAGGGGATTCATTCTCACGGCCTTCCGCGGGGGGCGGCGGATTGGGCGATCCTCTGGAACGGGATCCCGATCAGGTCATGGAGGATGTGATCGACGGGTATGTTTCCATTGAACGGGCGAAAAAGGACTATGGCGTGGTCATCGTCGAGATCGACAGGGAAATTGACCATTTCGAAATCGATGAGCAGGCTACGCTGGCGGAGCGGGATTATATCCGGGCGCAGCGAAAAGAATGGATCGAGGAAAGCGTTGACAAGGTTCAGGAAATGTACCGCAAGGGAGAGGCCGACCAGCTTGATCTGATTCGCCGTTACGGAGTCATTATTGATGCCCAAACCGGACAAATCCTGCCGAAGTCGACGGAACAATATCGGGCCATGATGAAAAAGCGGACAGTGGAGTATTGGCAATAAATTCTTTAGAGGAATGATTACCGTGATGATTTGGCGAGACATCCTGCAGCCGCCCCCCGTTATGGTGCAGAAAAATTGCACATTGCTTGATGCCGTAAATGCATTCAATCGGCATCCATCGGAAATTGTATTGATTTGCGACGGGGAAACGCCCGTGGGCTATGTGGACTCGAATTCGCTGCTGGCGCAAATCGAGCATGGCAAGGATTTAAGCGCAGCAGTAAGCTATCAAGTTGATGTTCTAAAAGTCCCGTCGGACCATCCGGTTGAATTTTATCATAATATTTCCGTTTATCTTGGAATCGATGCCGACGGATATGTAACGGGCTTCAGTACGAATATGAAGGCCAGGGATCGGATCAATCAATTGAAATTGAATCAGATGAACCGAATTTTTAACAGCTCCGGACTGGGGATCGTGACAACCGGCGAGAATTTTGAAATCACCTTCGTCAATGAGACTGCGGAGAAAAACCTGGGGTTGTCCGGCAATTTTTTAATGAACCGGAATTATAAAGCTTTGTGGGCGGGACATGAGGTTTTGGATGAGGTTCTGCGCGGCAAGCAGCTGGTAAGCATTGAAAGTCTCATGAATTTCAAACGGATTATCGGCAATTTTTCGCCGCTGTTTGAGAACCGAAAGATCACCGGCATCGTACACATTTTTTACTTGAAGGAGCAATTTGAAGAAGCGGTCAAGGAGTTGGAGTTTGTACGGAATCTGCATGAAGATTTGAAAGCGATTTACTCGCTGTCCAATGAGCAGGTCATTACCGTCAATGCGGAGGGGGAAATCGTTCGGATTGCCGGAACGCTTCTCAAGAATTTCTGGATGATCGATGGCCCGGAGCAATTGTTGGGCGCAAACATCAGGGATTTTGAGAATAAAGGCATATTCCAGCCCAATATCGTCGATCTATGCAAGCGGAAAAAGCAGAAACTTACCCAAGTGCAAATTTCCGTTCATGGACAAAAGGTATTATCTGTCGCGACTCCGGTTTTTCACGGCGACAAGCTTGAACAGGTAGTGGTCGCCTCAAAAGATATTACGGAAATTAACCAGCTCAAGCAGGAGCTGGAAAGGCTCAAGAAAAAGTCGGATCAATACAAACGGGAGCTCGATCAATTCATGATGATGAGCGAACAGAAGAAGCTGATCTACCGTTCCCAAGTGATGGAAAATTTGCTGGGCCGGGTCAAGCAAATCGCTGCGGCAGACTCGGCAGTGCTGCTGTACGGTGAATTCGGGGTCGGCAAAGAAGTGTTTGCTCAAACCATCCATGAAAACAGCGGCAGAAAAAATCATCCCTTTCTGCGCATCAACTGCGGGGCTGTTGAGGAGAGTCTTGCAGAGTTGTTGAGATCGGCAGAGAAAGGCAGCATTTTTTTGGATGAAATTACCGAGCTTTCTATGAAAACGCAGGCCCAATTGCTGGAGGTATTGAACAGCGGGATCGATGTTCGGGTGATCGCAGCCACGAATCAAATCATCAAGAAACGGGTGCAGGAAAATACATTTAGTGAACGGCTGTTCGATCTGCTGAACGGGATTCCGATCACGATTCCGCCGTTAAGAGAAAGAGCGGAGGATATTGTATCATTGTCGATTCATCTTCTGCAGAGATTTAATCATGCTTTCCGCAAGGATACAAGCTTTACGAAGGAAGCGCTCGAGGTTCTGGAAAGCTATCACTGGCCGGGCAATGTCCGGGAATTGCAAAATGTGATCGAGCGTCTGATCGTTACAACGCTTGAGGACATGATCACCGGAAGCGATGTGAGATCGATTCTATACGGAGATGCAAAGCTGATAAATTTATAAGCTGCTGAAATAAAGGTGGGATTGCTTTGTTCACATTGCCGGAAACGCGCTTCGATTTTAGCGGTGATGAATACATTTACGCTGAAATATCCCGAAATATGAGCGCTGAAAGCAATTTTAAAGCGTTGGCCATTACCAATGAGTTAAGAAACCGCAGCATTCCGGGGATTATCGATATTTGCCCTTCCAATGCTTCTTATTTGATCAGATTCAATCCTGAAATCATCTCGGCTCATGATTTATTGGATTATTTGAAAGAGATCGATGTGACCAAAAGCAATCCTTCCGAACTCAATTTAAAAATAAGAATCGTAGAAATCCCGATTTGGTACGATGACCCGATTACCCGAGAGTACTCGGAGAGATATAAAAACCGGCATCCATGCCCCGAGCTGAGCAACTTCGAGTTTATCATGAAGACCAATAACTTTAAGGACAAGGAGGAATTGATAATATCCCACTCGTCCACGCCGTACCTGATTTCCATGATGGGCTTTACCCCGGGAACGGCATGGGAATTTCCGCTGGGCATATCTCCGGAACAAATTATTCAGACTCCCAAATATTTAAGTCCGCGTCCCGATACTCCCAAACAAGCCGTCGGCTTGGGCGGGGCCTTTACCGTCATTTATTCGGTGCCGGGACCCGGAAGCTACCAGCTGATCGGGCTGTCGGCCGTTCCGGTATTTGATCCGGAAAGAAAATTGGAGGACTTAAAAGATATGTTATTTTTGGCCAAGCCGGGAGATATTTGGAAGCATCGTCCGATCGGTGAGAATGAATACAATCGTATCGTTTCGCAAGTGAACCGGGGAACGTACCGCTATCATATGAAGGAAGTCGAGTTCTCGCCTGAGGAATATTTTGCCAAAGGGAAGGAATATATTAATCAAATCATGGAGGGCTTTTAGGGTGTTAAAAGTTTTGGATACCGGCCTCAATACCACGATTCAAGACATGGGGCGAAACGGTCTGTACCATTTGGGAGTGCCGCCCTCCGGCGCGGCCGATAAATACTCATTTCAGCTCGGCAATTTGTTGCTGGGAAACCCGGTTCATTATGCGGGATTGGAAATGACGCTTTTGGGAGCCGCAATCGAATTCCGCAAAAAAACGGTTATCGCCGTTACAGGGGCTCCAATGGATGTTTATTTGAATCACGGGAAAATTCCGATGTGGGAGAACGTGAAGGTGGAGGAGGGGGATGTTCTATCCTTTAAATCTGCGCAAAGCGGAGTGAGAACCTATTTATGCGTCTCGGGGGGGATTCTTGTTCCCGAAATGCTGGGAAGCAAATCAACTTATTCGTTAAATCAATTCGGCGCATATATCGGCAAAAAATTGGTTAACGGCACGGAGCTGGGGCTTGGAGAACCTCTTCCGGGCGTGTTTAAGCAGGTAGGCAAAAGGATTCCGCCGACATATACCCCGCAGTTTGGAGATCGCGTCGATATCCGTGTGGTGATGGGGCTTTCCAGCTACAGATTGAGCGATGAAGGAATCAAAGCTTTTTTGAATACGGAATGGAGGGTTTCGGCCGAGTCTAACCGAGTCGCTTGCCGCTATAAGGGAGCGACCATTTCATACAAAAAATTTGAGCCTCCCTTCGGAGCGGGCAGCGGGTCCTCGAATGTGGTGGATATTGCTTATCCGATCGGCGTCCTTATGGTGCCGAACAGTGAAGAAATCATCATGCTGCTGAACGATGCAACGACAGGCGGGGGATTTGTCACCGTTGGAACGGCGATCAGTCCCGACCTGGACAAAGTCAGTCAATCAAGGCCAAATTCTACGACCCGCTTTATTGCGGTAACCGTCGATCAAGCCATTACGGCCAGACTCGAGAAAAAGAAGAAGCTTCTGAAGCTGACTGAATTATTGGATGGACGCCCCATTTAATTTGTTAATAATTGGACACCGAGTCAACATACATTAATAGCGGGAGGAATTTGGCTATGGGAAACGTCGTTGTCTTAACCACCGGGGGAACTATTTCCAGTATGCAAAATAAAACAACCGGCTTGCTGAGAACAGGTTCGATTAACGGCAAAGATTTGGTGGATGCGTGTGAAATTGGTGATGGAATACAAGTGCAGGTGGAAGAGATTTTCAGAATCCCCAGCAACCAGTATACATTTCATGAATTAATGATTTTAAAAGAAAAGGTAGAATCGATCCTTGAGCAGGAAGAAGTGGACGGAGTCGTGATTACCCATGGCACGGACACTTTGGAAGAAACGGCTTATTTTTTGAATTTGGTCATCAGACAAGAAAAGCCGATTGTCATTACAGGTTCGCAGCGGAGCTTGGGAAACCTCGGGTCCGATGTGCAAATGAATCTTAAACAAGCCGTCCAAGTCGCTTCCGATCGAAAAAGCAGGGATCTGGGCGTGCTTGTGCTGTTCAATGAGGAAATTTTTACGGCCAATGAAGTCCGAAAATTCCATGCAAGCAATATAGCGGGATTCGCCTGCGGAGAAATTGGAACGGTTGACGGTGCGGATGTCATCTATAGTCGAAAGCCTTTCCTAAGAACAGCCTATTCGCTGCAATCTCCTTTAAGTCCTGTAGATCTTATAAGCTGCAGTCTTGGCAGCGATGATAAATTTCTGGAATGCTCGATACGCTCCGGAGTCGAAGGCATCGTATTGGATGGGTTTGGCAGAGGGCATGTGCCGCCGGTATTGGTTCCGAAAATCAAAGAAGCGGCAGATAAAGGGATCGTGATTGTCGTGACCTCCAGAACATTGGAGGGAAGGGTTTATCCCGTCTACGATTTCCCGGGAGGCGCTCAAGACTTGATGAACCAGGGTGTGATCTTGGGGGGAAGCCTGAGCGCCTATCAAGCGAGAATCAAGCTTGCCGTTCTTTTGTCCGTATTTCAACATGACAAAGGGAGAATCAAACAGGAGTTTAACGACTTGGCCTGAAAGGATTTTTGTTTAAGGGCAGTCTATTCATATCATTTAGCAGACGCTGAGGGTTTTTTGAACTGTTCTACCTCCAAGTAGAAGCGGTTCATTGAGCATGAAAGCGCTTTGAGTTGAAAATCGGTCTATTTCACTCCTCGGCAGAAACATCGGAAAACCTTGGCGGTGCATCCGAAGTTGAGCTGAGGCTTTTTTTTTTCAAAAAAGTGTTGACAGTATCAGGTATTTCACATATTATAGCTAATAAGTTGATTAAACATATAGAAATACTAGGAATTAAGCTTGACTGAATTGAGAAATTTGATACCAAGGCTGGTGAATAAGAAGGAACGAAGATGCTAACTTACATTGCGATTACAATCGGGTTGCTTTTGGCGATGAATATCGGAGGGAGTGGTGCGGCGGCCACGATGGGCCCGGCTTACGGCAGCGGGGCGATAGCAGGTAAAAAAACCGCGTTGTTTCTGGTAGCGATAGGCGTATTTTTGGGAGCGGCAGCCGGCAGCGGCGAAGTCGTCAAAACGATTGGCAAAGGGATCGTTCACGGGGATATTTTAACGATTGAAGTTGTGATCGTGATTTTAAGCGCCGCGACATTAACCCTGTTTTTCGCCAATTATATCGGAATCCCCCTTTCGACCAGCGAGGTGGCGGTTGGAGCAATCGCCGGCGCGGGAATTGCGTTTCGCTCGCTTTATTTGGATCGGCTGATTCTCATTGTGTTTTTTTGGATCGCAATCCCTGCGGCGGCTTTTTTATTGGGCTATTTGCTGGAGAAATTGAAATCTCTGATCGATAGAAGCTGGCCGGGGGCAAGCAAAGCAGCGCAAAGGTGGAAAAAACAGCTGATTCTGCTGCTTATCATCACCGGTTTTATGGAGGCAGTCTCGGCGGGTATGAACAATGCGGCCAATGCCGTCGGACCCCTTATCGGCGCAGGAATACTGGAAGAAAGAACCGGAATCTGGTTAGGGGGAAGCTTCCTGGCGTTCGGCGCCGTTATTCTCGGCGGGAAAGTCATTGAAACGAACGGTAAAAAAATTACCCGTTTATCTTTAATTCAAGGCAGCACGGTTTCCTTTATCGGCGCAAGCTTAGTGATATTGGCCTCGCTATGGGGATTTCCGGTCCCTTTGACGCAAATCACGACCTCCGCGATTTTGGGCGTCGGCACGGCCGAAAAAGGCGCTCGCCTCTTTCAAAAAAACATCATTATCCGGATTCTGAAGGTTTGGATCGTCTCCCCCGTCATGGCATTGGTTATTTCATACAGTCTGATCCTTATCGTGCTGAAACCAAATCCGTATATTTTGGCCGTCATCATTAGTGTTTTTATTTCTACTGTCGGATGTATCAGCCTTTACCGTTCGATTCGGAAAGAGCGGGATACCTTTTATGATCAAGGAGGGGGGGTTTAACCGATGCACGACAGCGAATGGAATTACGCCCAATTGTCTGAAGAAGCGTATGCGCAAGTCAATCAGGAACTCTCAAAAATGGATAGTATCGAGGTGTTGAAATGGGCTTATAGAACCTTCGGGGATGACTTGGTGTATGCTTGCAGTTTCGGGGCGGAAGGAATCGTGCTGGTCGATTTGATCAGCAAGGTCAAGCGGAATGCCAGGGTTGTTTTTTTAGACACGCATCTCCATTTTCCAGAAACCTACGCATGTATCGAACGGGTCAGACAAAAATATCCGGGTCTTAGCATCGAGATGGCGCAGCCGGAATTGACGTTGGAAGAGCAGGCAGTCCGATACGGAAAAGAGCTGTGGGGGACGAACCCTGATCTTTGCTGCCGGCTTCGCAAAATTGTTCCTTTGGAGAAGGCTCTGAAAGGCGCCCGGGCGTGGATTTCCGGGCTGAGAAGAGAGCAGTCGCCGACCCGGGCCGCTGCGCAATTCGTCAACCCGGATCAGCGTTTCCGGTCGATCAAGATTTGTCCCTTAATCCATTGGAGATGGGAAGATATTTGGAATTATATTCGTATCTTCCAGCTGCCGTATAACGAACTGCACGATCTCGATTATCCGAGCATCGGATGCGCCAAATGCACCCGGCCTGTAAAGGCGGGGGAGGATTCGCGGGCGGGACGCTGGGGCGGCAGCCATAAAAAGGAATGCGGTCTGCATACACCTTGAAGAAAACAGATTCACTAGAAAAAACGATGGTTGGGAGTGTAGATTCATCCATGAAATTCAGTTTGCCGCATGGTGGAACATTGGTAAACCGTTTTGAGTCGGGTCAGGATTATGCATCGGTAAAGGTTGAAGTCGAGCTGGATCATACGGCTTTGTCCGATTTGGAATTGATCGCCATCGGCGCCTACAGTCCGTTGACGGGATTTATGGGGGAGAAAGACTATCATCACGTATTGAACCATATGAAACTAGCGGGGGGCAAGGTATGGAGCATCCCGATTACGCTGCCGGTTGACAAGCAACAAGCCGAACGAATCGAAACGGGTCAGAAGGTCAAGCTGGCCCGGCATGGAACGGTTTACGGAATTCTTGAAGTGCTGGAGAAATATGTGCCGGATAAGCGCTTGGAGGCGGAAAAGGTTTATCTGACAACAGATCCGGCTCATCCGGGAGTCGGAAAATTGTTTGAGCGGGGGGAGGTTTACCTTGGCGGGCCGGTGACAATGGTCAAGCGGCCGGTCAAGGATCGCTTTGCCGAATTTCACATGGATCCTGCGGAGACGAGAGCCGTTTTCGCGGAGAGGGGCTGGCGCACTGTGGTCGGTTTTCAAACCAGAAATCCGGTTCACCGGGCGCATGAGTATATTCAAAAATCAGCTCTGGAAATTGTCGACGGTCTCTTCCTGAATCCTCTTGTCGGGGAGACCAAATCGGATGATATCCCTGCGGATGTGCGAATGGAGAGCTATCAGGCATTGCTGAACAATTATTATCCGCAAGATCGCGTCCAATTGGCGGTATTTCCGGCCGCCATGCGCTACGCAGGTCCGAGAGAAGCGATATTTCACGCAATCGTCCGGAAAAATTACGGATGCACGCATTTTATCGTCGGGCGGGATCATGCCGGAGTGGGAAACTATTACGGGACTTATGACGCGCAGCTGATTTTCCGGAACTTTACGCAAGAGGAATTGGGGATTATTCCGCTCTTTTTTGAACACAGCTTTTATTGCAAAAGATGCGGCGGCATGGCGTCAACGAAAACCTGCCCTCATGGTCCGGAGGAACGGGTGATCCTTTCTGGGACGAAAGTCAGGGAAATGCTGAGCAAAGGCGAGACTCCGCCGCCGGAATTCAGCCGCGCCGAAGTGGTGGAAATTCTGATAAGGGGCATGAAAAATGCGGCGAATGTGTGAGTATCCAACGAAAAATAGGGGGGAGAAAGATGGGGACAGCCCATGTCGTTTGGCATGAATCGACGGTTTCGAAGCAGCAGCGGCAGCAATTGTATCGGCATAAAAGCTGTGTTCTGTGGTTTACCGGTTTGTCGGGCTCCGGCAAATCCACTTTGGCCAATGCTGTCGCTGAGCGGCTGTATCGACTAAAGGTGCACAGCTATGTACTGGATGGAGACAATATCCGGCATCATTTGAACAAGGATTTGGGATTCAGTCCGGAGGACCGTGCGGAAAACATCCGGCGGATCGGCGAGGTTGCCAAGCTTTTTGTCGATGCGGGAATCATCGTGTTAACCGCTTTTATTTCTCCTTTTCAAGCAGACCGGCAGCTCGTGAGAAAGCTAACGGAGGAAGGGGAGTTTATTGAAATCTATGTCGAGTGCCCCCTTGAGGAATGTGAAAAGCGGGATCCGAAAGGTCTTTATCAAAAAGCCAGAAGAGGGGAGATCCCGGAATTCACGGGAATTACGTCCCCTTATGAAGAGCCCGCGCATCCTGAAATCGTGATTCAGAGCGGCAATTCGACCGTAGATGAGGCAGTCGGGAAAATCATCGATTATTTAAAGCGCGCATCGATAATCTAATAGATTTGAAGGAGGAGGTGTTGAAATGGCGTACACCAAAGCATGGGCCGAAGATACAGGAAAATTAAATAAGATGGAGCTGCTCAAGCTGGAGAAGGACGGCTTGGATATTCTTCAAGATATCGACAAGTATGCAAGGGAGGGATTTGCATCGATTCCTACCGATCAGTGGGATTTCTTCAAATGGGCGGGACTCTACCTGCAAAAGCCCAAAGAAGCGGGCTATTTCATGATGAGGGTCAATATTCCTTCCGGTATCCTTTCGAATGAGCAAGCCGTAATGCTGGCGAGGATAGCCCACGATTACGGGAGAGGCGTGGCGGATATCACGACACGCCAGGCGATTCAGTTTCACTGGCTGCAAATCGAGCACATTCCCGATATTTTCAAGCGTTTGGAAAGCGTTGGATTGTCTACGGTCGGAGCGTGCGGCGATATATTAAGAACGATTGTGGGCAATCCGCTTGCCGGCATCGATCGGGATGAATTGTTCGATACGACGGAGATTGTGAAGGAAGTATATGCATTCTTTCAACGCAACTATGATTTTTCCAATCTGCCGCGCAAATACAAAATGTCGATTTCAGCCAATGTGAACAATGCGTCCAATGCGCAAATCAATTGCATTTCCTTTACCCCGGCAACCAAAGAAATCGATGGGGCCGAGGTTTCGGGTTTTCACGTTTATGTCGGAGGGGGCCTGTCCGCCAAACCGTATTTGGCCCGGGAACTCGATGTTTTCGTGCGTCCCGGGCAGGTCAAGGATGTTGCCGTTGCGGTGACAACGCTGTTTCGCGACCATGGCTATCGGGATAAGCGGCACCGCGCCCGTCTAAAATTCCTTGTCGCCGATTGGGGGATCGAGAAGTTTAAGGATCGGCTGATTGAGCTGACGGGAGAACTCCCGGGCAAAGGCACAAGTCGAATGAAAAAATGGAATGCCGGTTATTTTTACGGTGTGCATCCGCAAAAGCAGGAAGGCTTGAGCTATATCGGCTTTAATGTGCCCGTCGGCCGCTTGAGCGCTGAAGAATTACTGGAGCTGGCGCGGATATCGGCACAATACGGAAATGGGGAAATTCGCGCCTGCAATTCGCAGAATATCATCATTCCCAATATTCCTCATCATCGGGTCGATTCGCTGCTTGCCGAAAAAATCTTCGAACGAATCACTGTGAAGCCCCGCAATTTCGTCGGCTATTCGGTTTCCTGCACGGGGATTGAATACTGCAATTTGGCGCTGGTCGAAACAAAGGAACGGATGAGAAGATTAGCCGAATATTTGGACCGGGAAGTGGAGCTTGATGTGCCCGTCCGTATTCATATGGTTGGCTGCCCGAATGCCTGCGGACAACGCCAAATCGCCGACATCGGTTTGCAGGGGGTCTTGCAAAAAACGGATCAAGGCATGCGGGAAGCCTTTGAAATTTATGTCGGTGGAACGCTGGAGCCGGGGCATGCAAAGTTCAACGATAAATTAAACGGAAGGATTAAGGCTGAGGATTTGGGCCCGGTGTTGAAACAGTTCATCCTGTTTTATAAAGGTTGCAAGAGAAGTCAAGAACCTTTCTTTGATTTCGTGAATCGGGTCGGGATTGATGCCTTGCAGGACGAATTGGACCGAATTGTTGAAAAGAAGGCGGGATTCTGAGATGCAGCAGTGGATAAAAGAGGTGGCGCGCGGGAAGAAAGGCTCGCGTGATCTGACCTATCAGGAAGCGATGGAAGCGGCAAGCGCGGTTATTGCCGGAAAGGCTACGGATGCGCAGCTCGCCGCCTTTTTGATCGCGGAGCGTGTAAAAACGGAAAGCGCGTATGAAGTTCTTGCTTTTGTGAAGCGGTTGAGGGAGAACTCGACAGCAATTCCGGTTTCCGCATCGGTTCGGCGTCACTTGCTTGATTTGGCCGGCCCTTATACCGGGCGAAATACTTTCGCGGCGACGATTCCGGTCGCCGTTCTTATGGCGGAAAGCGGGATTCCGGTATATCTTCACGGCAGCGATTCGCTTCCGCCGAAATATGGAACTTCGTTAAAGGAAATTTTGGCTGGTTTAGGCATCGCTGCAGACCTTGCCGCGGAGCAAATCGCGGATTCCATAGAAACGCTCGGAATCGGGTTCGCTTGGACGGAAAAATTATCCCCGCCATTATATAGGATGCGCAAGGTTCGTCTGGAAATCGGCGTAAGAACATTGTTGAATACGGCGGAAAAGAACCTCAATTTGGCCGGAGCCCATGCGGTGATGGCAGGTGTATTCCATAAAACCGTTGTCGATATGAATGCGGCGGTCCTGCAGCGGCTTGGGTATCAAAAGACCTTCATTGTACAGGGAGCGGAGGGCTCCGAGGATTTGCCGAACCATCGGCCGGGCTTTATTTATGAAGCGACGGAAGACGGTGTCCGATCATGGATTGTTGACCCTGAAGATTACGGATTAAAGCATAAGAAAGATCCGGAACGGCAAATGCTTGCTTTGGAACATCAGGTTGAGCTCATCAGGCGAATTTTGGAGGGTGAAGTAAGCGCCGAACTGCAGGATTGTCGGGATCAAGTGCTTTTGAATGCGGGGGTTCGTTATCACTTGCTGGGCAAGACATCCTCCATCCGGGAAGGAATTGAGTTGGCCGCGGAGCAATTAATGCGGGGGAAAGGCGCGAGCTTTCTGGAAGCTTGGACCTCTTATCTTCGAAAAAACGAAGGAGAAAGGGGAACTACGGCATGAAACAAACTGCCGGCAGAGTCTACCGTCGGAAGTCCGGGAGATCCGGAATTAATCGCGATTCGCGGAATGGAAGCGGGAATTGCAGCGTATTTGCAAACGGATTCTGCAAGTGGCCGCACAGAAGCTATCAGACAAATCGGCTGAATGAGGAGGAGATACTGAACAGGGAGGGGGTAGTTTTATGCTTCCAACGGGGATCGGGATCCTGCTGATTGCTCACGGTTCCAAAGAAACGGGCTGGATGCAATCGGTGGAGGAGTTGGCGGAGCATTTGCCTTTTCCCTTGGAGGTTGCCTATTTGGAAACAGACAAGGGAACGACGATCGCTGAGGGCGTGCGGCGGCTAGAGCGAATGAATGCAAGCCGCATTCTGGCAATACCCCTGTTTGTCAGTTCAGGCAGCGCGCATCTGGAAGAGATTAAATATGCACTGGGTCTTGTTTCAACTCCCAAGGTAGAGACCGGACTTGACCCGATAAGGACATCGGCAGCCATTCGGCTGAGCCCGGCTATGGATGATCATCCGTGCATTCTGGAAATCATTCGGGAGCGGATTGCTTCCTTGTCGCAAGCGCCCGCCGGGGAAAATTTGCTGCTGGTGGCCCACGGCAGCGGACATCCCGATTTGCATCCGATTTGGGAAGAGACCTTGACCCGAATGGCAAAGCATTTTCAAAAACTCGATCGATTTCAAAGCGTTTCCTACGCTACGGTCCATCCCAATACAATCAGGGAACAGGCTGAACGGATGTCCGCGAATCGACTTCTCGTTATCCCCCTATTTTTAAGCGAAGGATACTTCACGCGAACTTTTATTCGCTCTCAATTGAATGGCTTGAATTTTGTTTACAGCGGGCAAGCTTACCTTCCTCACCCGATGCTTTCGAATTGGATCATGCAAATGGCGGATGAAGGGTTCGCTGGACAGCACAGTGCCTGTAGATCCGTTGATTTATCGTTTCCATGAAATTACCCAAGTCTACGGACCGTGTTGTCGTAACCTTTGACGGCAAATTTCTTCCGTACCGAAAATGGTAAAGTCAGTCCACGCCGCCACCGCCGCCCGGGACGAGATCAGCCGCCAGCAGGATGACCGGGCAGTGGTCGCTGCCTGTCACATGGGCGTCAATCCGCACGTCAGACAATACGGGAGCAAGTCTTGCAGAGGTGAGGAAGTAATCGATCCGCCATCCGATATTCCGCTCTCTCACCTTGGGCATAAGCGACCACCAGGTATAAGCATCCGTCCGGTCGGGATAGAAATGCCTGAAGGTGTCGATAAAGCCGGACTCCAGCAATTCGCTCATCTTGGCGCGTTCTTCCGGGGTAAAGCCGGAGTTGCCGCGATTGGATTTGGCATTTTTCAGGTCTATCTCCTGATGGGCCACATTCAAATCACCGCAAACAATTACCGGCTTATGGGCGTCCAGCTGCTGCAGGAAGCCACGAAACCGGTCCTCCCATTCCAGTCTATATTCCAGTCTGGACAAATCGCGCTTTGCGTTCGGGGTATACACATTTACGAGATAGAATGCGTCGAACTCCAGCGTGATGACTCGCCCCTCGGGCTCCTGCCCATCCCCCAAGCCGTATCTGACGGAAAGCGGCTTGACCTTTGTAAATACGGCGGTTCCGGAATACCCCTTCTTCACTGCGTAATTCCAATATTGAAAATACCCGTCGTATTCCAGATCAATTTGTCCCTCCTGCAATTTCGTTTCCTGAATGCAGAAAATATCCGCATCCGCTTCGGTGAAGTAGTCGTTAAATCCTTTATCTACACAGGCTCTTAAGCCGTTGACATTCCAGGATACCAGCTTCATTGCTTCCCTCTCCTTGCTGAGCGCATTTGTCTATGAATTATTGCAGACCGAACGATGCGGGATCTCAAAATCAGGTACGGGAACCTTGACGAGCTCTCCGGATTTTATCTCGTTAGCGGCATCCGTTAAGGTGAAGAAAAGCCAATCCGGCGCCTTCAATGGCCAATTGATGGGACAAGGTTGCGGTGGCGGATTCAATGATGATTTCATAATGCTGGCTATTCAATAAATAGTCGTTAATCATGCTCCACGGGGGGTATGCAGGCTGTTCATGATGACGGGAACCGGATCGTTAATGATCCTATTGTCCTTCAGGTAATGATTGACCAAGTCAGGATGGCCGACACATACGATTTCCTCGCTGTAGATCTTTTCGTTGTTAACTAACGGATTTGAAAAGATGATGCTGGTAAAAGCCAAATCAATCGTTTGGTCAAGCAGCATATCGAATATTTCCTGAGACGCGGCAGTCAGAATTTTAATCGGATTTTAGTTGCTCAAATGAAAAGAGCGGACGATTTTCGGGGGCATTTTGATGCATATGGTAGGAGTGCCGGCAATGATTAATTGTTCGTCCTTCTCGCCCTTCAGCATCTTTGTCCCCTCTTCCAAAATGGAAGAAACTCCTTTCCCTGCTTGGTCATCGAAACGGATTTGGGTGTCCGGTGCAATAAAGCAACCCAAGCTCATCCTTCCAATAAGAATTAATCCCCGAGCATATATGGGAGCCACATGGATAGGTCGGGAAAATAGGTGATTATTAATAAATCGACGGCAAGAAGTAAAATAAACGGAAAGATAGCTCGTACAAGACGGCCGAATTCCACGTTGGCAATGCCCTGCACGATAAACAGATCCAAACCGACCGGCGGAGTAATCAGACCGATGGATAGGTTGACGACGATAACCAGGCCGAGGAATACCGGATCGATTCCAACAGCATTGGTTAATGGAAGCAAGAGTGGAGTTAGAATCGTAATCGCAGCTGAAGCGTTCAAAAAACAACCGGCAATAAGCAGCAAAATATTAATCAACAGCAGAATCATATAGGGGTTTTCCGTCACCCTTATGATCAGGTCGGCCAATTTTTGCGGAATCTGGTCGGCGGTCAAAATCCATCCGAAAAGGTTCGCTGCAGCAATAATGAAAATAACCATAGAGGTTGTGACCGCCGCTCTTTGGAAAATTTCGGGCAAATGTTTCAGCTTCAGATCCTTATATACGAACATTCCCACGACCAGCGCGTAAGCGGCGGCAATGGCGGCCGATTCTGTCGGTGTAAACACCCCGGCCCGGATACCCACGATAATGATCAAGGGCAGCAGCAGTGCCCAAATGCCTTCTTTTAAGGTTTTCCGGAATTCCGGGAATTGAAAGGTGCTCTTTTCTTTGTCATATCCTTTTTTCTTGGAGATAAAGTAGTTAAGGAACATCAGCGAAAAGCCGATGAGAATCCCCGGCATGATTCCGGCAGTGAATAAAGCACCGATGGATACACCAGCGGTTACCCCATAAACGATCATCGGAATGCTGGGCGGAATAACCACGGCAATGGTTCCCGCGGTAGCAATCGTGGATGCGGCAAAAGCTTTATCGTAGCCTTTTTTCTCCATGGCGGGAATCATCATTTTTCCGATCGCCGCCGTATCCGCCGCCCCCGAGCCGGAGATGCCGGCAAAGAACATGCTCGCCAAAGTGGAAACCTGGGCCAACCCTCCAACCGACCAGCCGACACAGGCAAAAGCAAAATTGGTAATTCTTTTGGCCATGCTTCCCGTCATCATCAGCTCTCCGGCCAGCATAAAAAAGGGAATCGCCAGCAGGGCAAAGGAATCAACCGAGGTGAAGAACCGCTGCGCTACGACTGTCAACGGGACGGGAACGGCGCTCAATACAATCGCACATATCGATGCCAAGGAAAGGGATATGGCAATGGGTACGCCGATGAGCATGAGAGCGAACAACACTATGGCTATTAAAAGAAGCATGCTTTCCCACCTTATCTTATTTTTTGCCACATAAGAGTTTATAAGTTTTCGGATCGGGAAAAGACAAACTCTTATTGGCATGAAAAACTTCCTTTGCTTCCGAAGTGGTTTACTGCGTAAACCTGTAGGTCCAGCTTCTTTGAAGGACTTCGATGGAAGTTTTTCTTATGGCATGGATGCATGGAATATATCTTTTTTCTCGGTCTGCCCCCCTGTAAGTTCTTCAGCCAAAAACAGAATGGAATGAATCAGACTGAAGAAGGCGCAGCAGATCATTGATATGTAGACCCAAGCCATATTGATTTGCAGTGAAGGAGATAATTGCCCGTTGGTGATGTTAATCATTTCGATTCCTTTAATCATCAAAATTAAGAAAAACAAAGAGTTGAAGAGTTCTACCGCAATCCCAGAAACGCGTTTCCACTTCAAAGGAAGAAAATTCGTAACAATCTCTACCTGCGCGTGCCCCTTCATTTTATAAACCACCGTGATTCCCAAGAAGACAGTCCATATAAAAAGATAGCGCACCAATTCCTCCATCCAGGGGAAATTGAATATACTCAAGATGCTTTGGGAAACAAATTTCGTCATAAAAGGGCTGAGCAAAACGTACCTGGAGAAAACCTGATACACTGTCGCCAGAAAAGCCAGTGACAAGGCAACGGCTAATCCATACTTTGAAATCGTGTCGACGAATCGGCTTAGCGCCTCTAACGATTTTTTCATCATTTCCCCTCCAAAATTACAGGAATGGGGAGGGGTCCCCCCCACCTATTCCATACTTCTGATTTTGTCGATAAGATCCTTTCCAAGCTTGCCTTCAAATTCTTTGTAGACGGGCTCCACCGCTTTGCGGAAGGAATCCAAGTCGGGCTTTTCTTCAATAACCATGCCCGCGGATTTTAATTTTTTCATAAAACCTTCGTCCAGCTGCGCGTTGAGCTGTCTTTCGTAATTTCCCGCTTCGACGGCCGCATCCTTTACGATCTTTTGCAGGTCGGCCGGCAGTTTATCCAATGCCGATTTGCTTACCAGAAAGACGGCTGCATCATAAGTGTGAGCAGTAAGTGTCATGTATTTTTGCACTTCGTTGAACTTGTTTTGCGTAATCTGTGCCAGCGGATTTTCCTGGCCGTCCACCACTTTTTGTTCCATCGCCGAATACAGCTCACCGAATGGAATGGGTGTTGGTGTAGCTCCTAAAGCTTTGACAAAGGAAACATAAACGGGCGATTCGAGAACGCGGATTTTCAACCCCTTGACATCAGCAGCCGACTTGATCGGCCTTACGTTGTTCGTCATGTGCCGCCAGCCGTTTTCCCAATAAGCCAGATTGACGATTCCTTTGCTTTCCAAATCGGCGGACAGCTCTTTGCCGATATCCCCGTCAAGCACTTTAAGCGCATGATTTTTATCTCTAAAAAGATATGGCAAGCTAAGAACATTCAACTTGGGTGCAAAGTTGGCCACCGGCGCCACGGATCCTACATGAAATTGAATGGTTCCGAGCTGCAGGCCTTCAATTTCGTCGCGCGCATTGCCCAATTGACTGCTGGGGAAAATGTCAATTTGAATCCTTCCTCCGGATTTCTCTTCCACGATCTGCTTGAATTTCTCAGCGCCTTTTTGATATGGATGATCCGTGGTTTGCAGATGACCCAATTTAAACACATATTGCGCTGAATCAGATTTGGGTGCGGATGATGCGGATGAAGCAGATGATGCTGTTGATGCAGAGGGTTTCGCGGAATCAGCTTGTTGCTGTGCGCCGTTTCCCTGTTCTTGCTGCTTAGGGCCGGAAATCGCTTTTCCGCAGCCTGCCATAGTGATCATTAAAGCAATAATGACGATCCAATTCCAAGTTTTTTTCATAGCTTTTCCCCTTTTCATTTTATTTTACTATATCTTCACTATAAATAAAGCGTTTTCAAAACATCCTCCTAACTTTAGACGGATCAACTTACTTTTGGCAGATATTTTTGATTTGGTAAGCGGTCAGTCCAATTGTTTTTGAATACCCATATTGAAGCATGATTCCAAATAAATTTCAATACTTTATGATTATTGTGGTTTATAAATTATTATTATTAAAAAGATAATATATATTGATATAATACCTTTAATAACGCCAATTATTAAAAAAATATAACAAATTTACGCGAGATTTCTTGCCGATTCTCAAAAAATAGGCTTGTTATTTTAAATTTTATGAATTATACTTTTCGATAAATTGGTAATACCACTTACCATTAATCAAAATAAGGAGGTTTGTCATGCACAAGTTTTTGATTCACAAAAAAGGTGATCACGTAGGTGTGGCTACTTCGGGTATTGAGGCCGGAGAAAAGGTCATCGGCGTGTTCATGGACGATGAAACTACAATTGAAGTCGTTTCCAATGGAGCAATTCCCTTGGGCCACAAGATCGCTATCGAGAATGTGGAAGCGAAAGGATCGGTCATCGAATACGGACTCCCTATCGGCTATACACCCGAAGGCTTGCAGGTCGGCGATTATGTGCATACCCATAACATAAAAACATTGAGGTGGTAGAAATGGATAAACAATTATACGGATATCGGCGTGAAAATGGAAAAGTTGGCGTTCGCAATCATGTTATCATTTTACCGGTAGACGACATCTCCAACGCAGCCTGCGAAGCGGTAGCCAAAAACATCCAGGGCGTGATGGCTCTGCCGCATGCCTACGGCCGTTTGCAATACGGACAGGATTTGGAGCTGCATTTCCGCACCATGATCGGAATCGGCTCAAACCCCAATGTGGCTGCTGTCATCGTCATCGGAATCGAAGAAAACTGGACAAACATCATCGCTGATGGCATAGCCAAAACCGGAAAGCCGGTTGCTTCTTTCTCGATCGAAGGGAACGGGGATCTTGAAATTATCCGCCGCGCATCATGGAAAGCGAAAGAATTTTCGCAATGGGCATCCGAATTGCAAAGGGTTCCTGTCGAGTTAAAAGACTTGACGATCAGCATCAAATGCGGCGAATCCGACACAACCACAGGACTTGCTTCCTGTCCGACCGTCGGACTGGCGGTAGACCGTTTAATTGATGCGGGCGCGACTGTATTTTTCGGGGAAACGTCCGAACTTACAGGGGGCGAGCACCTGATTGCGGACCGCTGTGTTTCTCCCGCAGTCAGAGAGAAATTCATGAGAGCTTATGATAACTATGTTGCTGAAATCAAGTCGCAGGGCGTTGATCTGCTAGGTTCGCAGCCGACCCAAGGAAATATTGCCGGCGGATTGTCCACCATTGAAGAAAAAGCGCTGGGCAACATTGAGAAAACGGGTACGAAACCGATCGTCGGTGCGCTGGAACCGGCTGAAATGCCGCAATCCGGTCCCGGACTGTATTTCATGGATTCTTCATCCGCTGCTGCGGAATGCGTTACATTAATGGCTGCCGGCGGCGCTGTCGTTCACTTCTTTCCAACAGGTCAAGGCAACGTGATCGGCAATCCGATCGAGCCGGTCATTAAAGTATCCGCAAACCCGAAGACTGTGACGACGATGAGCGAACATGTTGATGTGGATTGCAGCGGCCTGCTTTCGCGGGAAATCAACTTAACCCAAGCCGGGGATATGCTTATGGATTATTTGTGCCGCGTAGTCAACGGCCGATTGACAGCAGCGGAAGCGCTTGGCCATAAAGAATTCTCCATGACCAAACTGTATCGCAGCGCTTGATCGATAATGACCGCATCAAATAGTTGGGTGCCTCCGGTATCCAACTATATTTATTTCATACGGCGGAGGTATTCGCATGACTGAAAAACCATATGATTCTCACGAATTATTTCTCTTTGCCTTGCAGATTTTTACTTGCTTGGGTATGCTTGAAGAGGATGCAGCCATTGCCGCGGATTCCTTGGTTCGCGCCGACCTCGAAGGCAATGAAAGCCACGGCATCAGCCGTCTGGCGATTTACGCCAAACGGCTGCGGGAAGGCCGTATCGCTGCCCGGCCCGAAATCGGCTTTGAACGGTTTCATTCGGTCCTAAAGGTAGACGGCGGCAATGGATTGGGCCAGGTCGTATCCTATCGGGCCGTTGAGGCCGCAATGTCCATAGCCCGCGAAACGGGAATCGCGGGAGTTTTCGTCAGCAACAGCAATCATTTCGGAACAGCGGCGTACTTTTGCCAAATGGCCTGCCGGGCCCACATGGCCCTGATTGCGATGACCAATTCGCCGCCGGGCATTCCGCCGTGGGGAGGTAAAAAGCCCTATTTCGGCACCAACCCGATTGCTTTCGGATTTCCCGCAAGGGAGGAGCCGCATGTTATCGTGGATATGTCGTCAAGTGTGGTGGCCCGGGGCAAAATTATTTTAGCTGATAAATTGGGGGAATCGATCCCTCCGGGCTGGGCCATTGATGATGAAGGCGTGCCGACCACAGACCCGGCGGCAGCCCTGCGGGGCGCGGTGCTTCCGTTGGGGGGAGCCAAGGGATATGCCCTGGCTTTGGCTATCGAAATCATGACCGGTGTTTTAACGAATGCAGCATTTGGCCCGCATGTGAACAATTTATATAAAGATCAAGATCCTCCTGCCAATGTAGGGCATCATTTCATCGTTCTCAATATTGAAAAATGGATGCCGATGCAAGAGTACTATGGCCGGATGGAACAATTTTTGCAGGAAGTGAAAGCCGTCTCAAAGGCCAGGGATGTACGCGAAATTTTTTATCCCGGAGAACGCCGCCATCATACATATGCAACAAGAAAACAGCAGGGAATCTTTCTTTCCGAGGAGGTTCGAAACGAGCTGATTCGTCTTGGGCAAGAGTGCGGTGTTCCCCTATTCGCCAATTAATACTGGGTAAAGGATTGGAATCCATGAAAATTATCGTTACGGAACTGAATTGGCCTATCGGCAATCAACTGTTGGAGCAGCAAGGCTGGAATGTCGTCTACGATGCTGATTTATGGAAAAATCGGGAGCGATTGCAGCAGGAGCTTCAAGATGCGGATACGGTCATTGTCAGAAATCAGACGAAAGTGGATGCCGAATTATTGGGCTGGAAGCATGATCTCAAAGTAATCGGCCGATTGGGTGTTGGTCTGGACAATATTGATTTGAAATCGGCTGCAGAGAGAAATATCTCCGTGGTCTATGGAAAGAATGCCAATGCGACCTCTGTTGCGGAATACGTTGTTTCTTCACTTTTTACCTGTTCGCGATTAATGGTCGAAAGCTCCGGGGATGTGAAGCGGGGAAATTGGAATCGCAAAAAATACACGGGGACCGAAATATACGGAAAAACGATAGGCTTGATCGGGGTCGGCGAGATTGGCCACCGTGTGGCGCTTCGCGCCAAAGCGCTCGGCTTGCGTGTTTTGGGCTTTGATCCTTTTGTAGCTCCATACGATTTTCAAATAATGGAAACAGGTATTGAAATGGTTAAGTTCGAACATCTGCTTGCGGAATCCGACTTTATCAGCCTGCACATTCCGCTGACCGCACAAACGCGCAATTTGATCGACATAAATGCGCTGTCCCGGATGAAACCGACTTCATATATAATTAATACGGCACGGGGAGGCATTGTCAACGAAATGGATCTGCACCGGGCTTTGCAGGAAAAGAAATTGGCGGGCGCCATTCTTGACGTGTTGGAAAAGGAGCCGCCGGAATCCGATCATCCCCTGCTTGATTTGGATAATTGCCTGATTACTCCGCATATTGCGGGGTTGACGGAGGAATCTCAGATTCGGACGTCCGAACTCGTGGCTCGGGAAGTCATCCGGGAATTGTCGGGAAAAATATCTTTGTGCCGAGTATGATGAAAGGAAGGGAGTCTTATGTTCAAGTCCATTAACGAAGAGAAAAAAACGTTGACCAAAAAAGTGGTGGACCATGTCCGGGAATTGATTATCACGGAACAGCTCAAGCCCGGCGACAAGCTTCCGGCAGAGAGAGATCTCGTGGATATGATGGATGTAAGCCGCCCAACAATTCGCGAAGCCTTTAAAATATTATCTGCCATGGGCTTTATTAAAATAAGGCCGGGTCACGGGGTGTTCGTGTCGGACTATAACGACCGGATTGATAATCTAGCCGCCTTCCTCTTTGTGCAATCCGATACGATCCATGAATTGTTTGAGGTGCGGAAAATCATTGAAACCGAAACCGCTTCTTGGGCGGCCAAACGAGGCACGGCGGATTTCCTCGAGCAAATCCACGCCCAAACCAACGAGATTTACAAAAAAGTGGTCGTTGACAAAGAATTTGAGAGTGTTGAGGAAAAAGAACGTTTCCTGTCCGAATCGGATCAGGCATTTCATTTGTCGATTGCCGAAGCTGCAGGTAATGAAGTGCTTCTGCGCGTCATGAACAATTTGATTGATTTACTCCGTGAAACCCGCATGCGTTCAATGAAGGTTCCCGGACGTGTCGAGCAATCGCTTAAAGAACATATATGGATCGCAGATGCTTTAGTCGCCCGAAAGCCCGAATTGGCCCGCGATCGCATGTTCAATCACTTGAGCAGCGTGGAGATGGACCTTGCAAAGGAACTGGAAGAAAATCATTGATAGCAATAGACAGGTACACTGCACACGCACACCGCGAATAGCGCTGCAGTGAAAATATTGCAGGCAAAAGTTCCCTGACTCTCTCTTGTCAGGGAACTTTTGTTATAATTTATAGTATGGTCAAGCAGGCCGAAGGCTTCTGACAAGGAGAAGATCGAAGCGGAAAGGGTGGTTGGCGTTAATGAAACTGATACATACGGCTGACTGGCATCTGGGGAAATTGGTGCAGGGCGTTTATATGACGGAAGACCAGCAATATATTCTTGAACAAATGATAGAAGACATAGAGAAGGAGAAGCCGGACGCCGTCGTCATCGCAGGCGATCTGTACGATCGGGCGGTTCCCCCGACAGAGGCGGTGCAATTGCTGGACCGCGTGCTGGAAACGATCGTGCTGCAGCTGAAGGTTCCGGTGCTGGCGATCGCCGGCAATCACGACAGCCCGAGCCGCCTGAACTTCGGCAGCGGTATGCTGCAGACATCCGGTTTTCACATCTCAGGCGAGCTGACTTATCCGATCAAACCGGTGATTCTGCAGGATGCGCACGGTGAAGTCCATTTTCACCTGATTCCTTATGCCGAGCCGGGGAAGGTGCGTCATCTGCTTGGTGATAACGACATTAAAACACACAATGACGCCATGCTGAAAATCACCGAAGCGATTAAAACGGGCTGGAATCCCAATGTCCGTCATGTGCTTGTCGGACACGCTTTCGTAACGCCGGGAGGCGAAGCGCGGGAGAACACAAGCGACTCGGAACGGCCGCTGTCGATCGGCGGGGCTGAGCATGTGAGCGCACAGCATTTTGACGGATTCGCCTATACGGCGCTAGGCCATCTGCACCAGGCGCACCATGTCGGAAACGAGACGGTCCGATACGCCGGCTCTCCGCTCAAATATTCCATATCCGAAGAATTCCATCAGAAAGGCTATTTGGTAGTCGAAATCGATCAGCAAGGGAACGCGGCGATCGAAAAAAGGCAGCTTGCCCCGAGACGCGATATGCGGACTGTGGAAGGCCTGATGTCGGACATCGAGCGGCATCCGTTAAACGAAGACTATGTGTTTGTCCGTCTGCTTGATGAAGCGCCGGTGCTGTCGCCGATGGAGCGGGTTCGTTCCGTCTATCCGAACGCGATGCACGTTGAACGGAAAATGGCCGTCGCCGGACTGGCCGGAGAATCGGCTGCCGTCGAAGGGCGGGCCAAGATGGACGACATTTCGCTGTTTAAAGCATTTTATAAAGAAGTGACGGAAACGGAGCTTTCGCAGGAAACGGAAAAACTGTTTATCGAAACGCTGCAGCAAATCCACAGGGAAGAGGGTGAGCGCGATGAAGCCGTTGAAGCTTACGATGACGGCGTTCGGGCCGTATAAGCATCAAGAGGTCATAGACTTCTCCGAGCTCAAGGGAAATCGCCTGTTTGTCGTATCGGGAAATACGGGAGCCGGCAAAACCTCCATCTTTGATGCCATCAGCTTTGCTTTATACGGGGAGGCGAGCGGGGAGGACCGGAACGACAGCCGGATGCTCCGCAGCCATTTTGCCGATGACGATGTGCATACATCCGTGGATTTTGAATTCGAACTGAAAGGGCGCGTGTATCGCGTTTTTCGGCAGCTGGCGCATGTGAAGGCGGGCAACAAAGGCGAGACAGGAGGACGGTGTGAGCTGTACGGTATTGTGGACGGGGAGGAGACGCCGCTGACGGACCGGTTCATCGTAACCCAAGTGGATGAGAAGCTGCGGGAAATCATCGGCCTGACGAAGGAACAGTTCAGCCAGATCGTCATGCTGCCGCAAGGAGAATTCCGCAAGTTGCTGACCTCCGAAACGGAGAATAAGGAGGAGATTCTGCGCCGAATTTTCAAAACCGGATTATATAAAATCGTAGCCGACCGCTTGAATGAAAAGCGCAGGCAAGCCCAGCGGAGCAGCGAGGAGCTGGCGGGCATTCGCGATTATCATATCAGCAATGTGAAGGAGACTTTGGCAGGCAGGGAAGGCTCCGGCTTGCAGCAGGTTTTTCAACAGCAGCATTACAATACGCACCAAGTGCTGGCGGCATTGGATACCGAGACGGCCTTCCATGCAGGGCAAATCAAGCAACTCAAGGATTCGCTGCAGGCGGAAACCGCCAAATATCAGCAGCACACGGCCGTCTTCCATCAGGCGCGAAGAGTGAATGAGCAGTTCGATCTGCTCGACCAAAAGGCTGCGGTAAGGCAGCAGCTGGAGGATCAGGGCGCCGAGTTTCAGCGGAAAGCGCAGCAGCTGTTACTGGCCGAGCAGGCGGCACACCTGCGGTTGTATGAGCGTCACGATGCGGAGATGACCGACGAGCTGACCGGGAAAAGCAGGCTGCTCGATGCCGCTTTGGCCGAGTGCGCGCAAGCGGAGGCGGCGCTGCAAGCTGCCGCACGGCAATATGCTCAGGAGGAAGCCAAAGCGGAGCAGAGAGAGCAGGCAGTGCGCGAGCTGGCGCGGCTGAAGGGGTTTGAGCCGATCGTTCGGGAGATGGATCGGAAACAAAAGGGCGTTGTGGCACTGGAAGCGGAGGCCGGAGCCTTAATCCGGCAGCTGCAAGCCGTGGAGGCGGAGCTGGACGCCGGTCAAAAGGAACGCGCTTCAACGTCCGCCCAAGTCAAAGAGCTGGAAGGCAGAACCGCGCATTTGTCCGAGCGGATGGAGAAGCTCAACCTGCTGCGCGAACAAGCCGTTCTTGTGAAGGAGTATTTCGGGCTCTTGGAGAAAGCCGAAGGGGAACAGCAAGCGGAGATCCGGCTTGGAGAAGCCTTCGCCAAAGCGGAGAGTTCGTATCTGCAGCTGGAGTCCCGATGGATGGAAGGGCAAGCGGGCATACTCGCCAGTTATCTGCATGACGGCGATCCATGTCCGGTATGCGGCGGCGTCGATCACCCGAAGAAAGCGGCAGTGACCGGCGATATCCCGTCGAAAGAAGAGCTTGAACGGATGCGACAGGACAAAACGCAAGCGGAGCGGAACTATCTCGGAGCCAAGGCGGCGTTTGCCGCGACTGCGCAGCAAATCCAGGAAAAGCGGAGCCAGGTGCTGGAGCACGGCTTTGATTTGGGAAAGATACAAGCCGAATTCGACGGGCTGGTGGAAGCGGGTAAAGCGTTGGCCGAGGAGGTCAAAGGGTTAAAGGCGGATCAGGCGAAGCTCACTGAGCTCAAGCAGTCGCTGGAGAAGCTGGACGGCAGGCTGGATGAGGTGCGCGAGCGCAAAGAAGAGCTGTCAGGCCGCTTCAACGAGAAGAAGACGGCTCATGCCACGGAGAAGGCTCTTTATGAACAGGCGATTGCAGCGATCCCCGAGGAGCTGCGAAATCTTCGGCAGCTGGAAGCGGGCATTCTGGCTGCGGAAGCCCGCAAGCAGCAGCTGGAGGAGGAATGGAAGCAGGCGCAGCAGCGGTATCAGGCCGGAAACGAGCGCTACGTGAAAGCGGCGGCCGGACGGGATCATGCGGAGGCGCAAATGCGGGAAGCGCAGGCAAAAAAGCTGAAAGCTCACGAAGCGTTCGTCGAGGCCCTGCGGAAAGCGGGCTTTGAAGCCGACGAAGCCTATCATGCGGCCAAGCTGGCAGAGACGGAACGGACAGCGTTGAAATTGCAAATCGACGACTATCATGCTTCATTGGCGGCTGTGTGCAGGCAAATCGAGGAGCTGTCGGCGGCGCTTGCAGATCAACAGCGGCAGGATCTTGCCGAGCTGCAGCGGCAGCTGCAGGAGCTGGAGCAGCGGATTGAAGATGTCCGCAGCCTTTTGGTTCAAGCCCAAAACAGCTGCGACAAAGCCAGCGAAAGCAAGGCAAAGATCATTGAAGCGGAGGAGAAATGGACCGCGGCGGAACGCCAATTCCAGCTCGTCAAGGACTTATATGATGTCGTTCGAGGGGAAAACAGCCGCAAAACCTCCTTTGAGCGTTATTTGCAGATCGAGTTTCTGGAAAAGATCGTTCATGCCGCCAATCAGCGCCTGCAGCGGATTTCGAACGGCCAATTCTATCTGGTCCGCAGCGGCCGCCTTGAAAAACGCGGACGGCAAAGCGGTCTGGGGCTGGATGTGTATGATAATTATACAGGTCAGCTAAGGGATGTAAAGACACTGTCGGGCGGGGAAAAGTTCAATGCTTCACTCTGCTTGGCGCTCGGCATGGCCGATGTCATTCAGTCTTACGAAGGGGGCATTTCGATGGAGACGATGTTTATCGACGAAGGCTTTGGCTCCCTTGACGAGGAATCGCTGAACAAAGCCATTGATACCTTGATCGATTTGCAGCAGTCCGGCCGCATGATCGGTGTCATCTCTCATGTGCAGGAGCTGAAGCAAGCGATACCGGCGATCCTGGAGGTCAAAAAAACAAAAGAAGGCTACAGCTACACCAGGTTCAATGTAAGTTAATCCGCTGCGATTCGATCCATCAAATTTTGTCCTAAACCCGTTCCCTACACATATAGATTTATTAATAGGCGCCCCATGCCATTGACGACATTGGCGATGATGAAACGGCAAGCTGAAGCGCCCTTGAAGAATTCACGTTGGAATATTTGTTATAGGATGTGAATTTTCAAGATAGAAGGAGCGTGAACCATGGACAAGAAGGTGGAACGGTACTATCAGCTCAAGCAAAAGCAAAAAGAGATCGAGCAGGAGCTGTCGGAGCTTCGCAGCGAAATCACAGCCTACTGCACAGAGCAGGGGGCTGCCCAAATGGAGATCGGCCGCTACAGGGTGAAGCTCGTTTACCAGGACCGGAGGGAATATGACGACGCCAAGCTTTACGAGGCGCTGCCGGATCCGGGTGTATGGCGAATGCTTTCAAGGTCCGATCCCGCCAAGATTGCGAGCCTTCTTAAGCTTGACGTGATTACGGATGAATCGATTAAGAATACATATACGGTCAAGACCGTCACACTGCTTCAAGTGGATAAAAAGTAAATGAAATTCCCCGCTGGAGGACTTTCATTCGTCCGCATCCAGGCTGCCCATTATATATTGAGAGAGAATTTCGTAGGATCGCAGGCGATCCGCATGAAAATAGATGGGAGCATTGATAATCAATTCATCAGCTTGCGTATTATCCAGAAAAGCCCGCAATTTCCGTTTGACCGTCTTTGGGCTGCCGACCATCATTGCGTTGAGCTTTCGTGCGACGGCGAACTTTTCGTACTCGTTCCACAGTTCATTGATATTTTCCACCGGCGGCTGCAACTGTTGGGGCCGGCCGCGGACCAGGTTCAGCGAATGCTGCTGTAAAGACGTGGACAGCCATTCGGCCTTTTCGTCGCTGTCGGAAGCGATAACATTGATGCCGACCATGGCGTAAGGCTTGTCAAGAACAGCCGATGGCTGAAAGCTGCGACGGTAGATTTCCAAGGCGGGTATTGTATACTCAGGCGAAAAATGGCTGGCAAAGGCAAACGGCATACCCAGTCTTCCGGCCAGCTCCGCGCTGAAATCGCTTGAACCCAGCAGCCACACCGGAATATCCAAACCTTCGCCGGGAACGGCCCGCACCGAATTGCTGTGAAGATCCGGGGGATGCAGATAGCCCAGCAGCTCATCCAGCAGCTCGGGAAATTCCAGTCCGCCTCTGAGATCACGGCGAAGCGCGCGGGCGGTCGTCTGGTCCGTACCCGGCGCACGGCCCAAGCCGAGATCGATCCGCCCGGGATACAGCGATTCCAGTGTGCCGAATTGCTCGGCGATCATCAGCGGCGCATGATTCGGCAGCATGATGCCGCCAGAGCCTACGCGTATCGTCGAGGTGCCTCCGGCGACATGGCCGATGACGACCGACGTCGCCGAGCTGGCGATGCCGGGCATATTATGGTGCTCGGCAATCCAATAGCGGCGAAAGCCCCACTGCTCGGCGTGCTGAGCGAGGTCCAGCGTATTTCTCAAAGCATCTGCGGGAGTTCCGCCCGCCACGATGGGGCAAAGGTCCAAAACCGACAGGGGAATATCATATCTTTGTTTTGCGTTTCCTGTATTTTCTGCATTTCCAGCGGTCATGCGCAGTCCTCCTTTGCAAAGCTATAGAAAATTATAACATTTTCTTGGTGCATGATGAATAACGCTTTTAAAGCGGCATTTTCGAATTGTGGATTGATGCTGTCGTACTTCTGTGAACTGAGATATAAAAATGAAAAAGGAGGATGTTGTATGGCAAAAACGCATTATTTTCCGAAGGATCGTGTCCATTATTCCTGGGATCGCAAGCATGCGCCGGTGCTTGCGATCGAAAGCGGGGATACCGTCGTTTTTGAGACGAGGGATGTCAGCGACAATCAGTTTCATCCCGGTTCGACAACGGCGGATATTGCCGGTTTGAATTGGGAAAGGGTGTACCCTTTGGCGGGACCCGTTTATGTTGCCGGCGCGGAACCGGGGGATACGTTGGCCGTTGAAATTCTCGACATTCAGACTCGGGGGTGGGGATGGACAGCCATTCTGCCGGGTCTCGGTCTGTTGGCGGAGGATTTCCCGGAACCGTATCTGCGGACTTTTGACCTGACCAACGGAGATGTGATTCAGTTCCGCGAGGATATCGCGGTGCCGATTGAGCCTTTCTTCGGCACGATGGGGGTATGTCCGGCGAATGCCGAGCAGCAGGCGATTATGCCTCCCGGAAATTTCGGGGGCAATCTGGATACCCGTCAGCTCACGCGGGGGACGACGTTGTATTTGCCCGTTCAGGAGCCGGGGGCGTTATTCAGCTGCGGCGACGGTCATGCGGCTCAAGGCGACGGGGAGGTTTGCGTTACAGGACTCGAATGTCCGCTGTATGCGAGCCTGAAATTCACATTGATCAAAGGCAAGCGGATTCCATCGCCGCAATATCTCACCAAAGGTCCGCTGACCCCGCGGGTCAATCATGCGGGTTTCTTCGGCACGACCGGAGTCGGCCCGGATTTGATGGAAGCCTCGCAAAATGCGCTGCGCGCGATGATCGAGCATGTGTCGCAAACCTATGATTTGGATCGGAAGGATGCTTATCTGCTGGCGAGCCTTTGTGTGGATTTGAAGATTTCGGAGATTGTGGACGCCGGGCAATATGTCGTCAGCGCCGTCCTTCCTCAGGCTGTTTTTACCAAATAACCCGGATAAAGCAAGGCAAAATGCATGCAGGGACAGCCCCTCGTTGGTCGAAGTTGGGGCGGTCCCTTTTTTGCGCTTCAATCTTCCCTGGAAAAAAGCAGCAGCGGCATTCGAAAAATGTAGGCAGTGACGATAAAAATCCCGATGATCATTCCAACGATGACGATGACGCTGCTCATGGACAAGCCGCCGACGCCGGCAATCAGATTGGCGATGTTGCAGCCGGGCGCCAGCCGCGAGGCGACTCCCATGAGCAACCCGCCGCCGACAGCGTAAGGAAGGCGGGCAGCGCGGGGCAGCCGCAGCTTGAACGATCCGCTCATAACGGCGGAGCAGAAAGCCCCGACGACCATGAACATCACCAGTGTCTCCTCGGGTCCGATTCCGATTCTTGGGAAATCGGCGAACAGTCCGTTCAAATAGGTGTTGTTGTACACGATCCCTTCACCGAAGATAAGCGCCAGCAGCACCCCGCCAATTCTCGTCTCGGGGCCCGTGATGCTGACATTCGACATCATGACGAACTGGATGGAGGCGATTATTCCGAGTAAAGCGGCGACCAGCCGGATATCCCAATGCGCCTGCTTCAACGGGTTTCTCTTCCAATCCGTCAAAGCCTCCCTGAATCCGTTCATGATTGCTTTCGCGCCATGCCGCCGGACGGCGGCAATCAGCATTACGGCAACAATCAAAACGGGAATCACGAGCGGAGAGAGGGGTAACGAGAACAGCGTATATCCGTCGCCATCCAGCGTGAGCGGCTGCAGGAAATAATCCCGCACCCATGGGTCGTAGAGAAACGCAAACAGCAGATTGCCGGCAATGGCGCAAATGAGCACAATCCAGAATTGAACGTAGCCCATCCCGCAGCGGTACAAGGTGCCGGAACCGCAACCTCCGGAAAGCGTCATGCCGATCCCGAACAGAATCCCTCCAAGCAGATTGGCTCCGCCGAGCGGCACCGTCCAGATTTGCGACACCTCTGCGGCTCCTGCTGCAAGCGCGATGCCCCAGCCCAGCAAGGCTGCGGCGATCAGCACCAGGACCCCGTTCAGAATGCGTGTGTCCCGTACGCTGATCAAGTCGCGGATCGAGGCGACAAAGCAGAAATCGGCCTTCTGCAGCAAAAATCCGTAAAGAAAGCCGAAAACGGCAGCCATGACAAAAATATCCCAAGTATAGGCCATATCGGATCATTCGCTTTCATTCGATATCAAATATAAGATTGACGGTTAAATTTTTTTTAAAAAAATGTGATAATTGCCGTCCTGCCGGACAATTCCGAGGAATTCCGCGTATTTGTTCATTTTGACTGCGGCCGGGATCGTTTTTGTAGCGATGGTATGGTCGGTGACTTCCACTACGATTTCCCCGGATTTGGCCTTCTTGAGTCCATTGAGCGCCAAATTCAATGTGTGCGGGCAAACCTCGCCGATGGCGTCGATCACATGGTCGGGCTTTAGGCAAGCCAGTTCTTGCTCCGAATAACTCATCGCGTCCGTCCCCTTTCCAATTGATTCATCGAGAAGGCTTTGAAGGAATCATGGACTGTCTCATGCCCCTGGATTTGCTCAAGTCCCCGGACAGTCTCTTTGTCCCAAGCGAGCATCCCTCCCAAGAAATTGTGCACGGCCGGTATGCCTTTGCCCAAGAAAAATTTGGCGACCTCCAGGCTTCTTTTCCCGCTGCGGCAAACAAACACGTACTCCGCGTCTTTGTCAAAACGATCGATCAGCTCCGGAATGTCCCCCATCGGGATGAGGGGGATGCCGGGGATGTGCCGGTCCTCGTACTCCTCGGGTTCTCTGACATCAATGACATATACGCCGGACTTGGCCGGATCTTTCAGAATGGCATCCAATTCATCGGCGTCGACATGCGAGATTCCATCAATGATTTTCGTCATGCGCTTTCCCTCATTTCTCAATTTTGGTATCGATGGCGTTGCCCCACTCGGACCAGGAGCCTTCATACGGACGGATATCCGAGTAGCCGAGCAGCCTTAGCGTAAAGTAAGTGTGCGCTCCGCGGACGTTGGTTTGGCAATAAGGCACCACGGTTTTATCCTTAACGGTTCCGATTTTTTCAAATTCGGCTTTGAGCGTTTCATAGCTTTTGAACCGTTCGATTCCGTCCTCGCCCTTTTGGATCGATTCGCTCCAATCGCGGTTTACGGCTCCCGGAATATGTCCGCCGTTTTTGTTGCCGCGAAGGTCTTTGCCGGTGTATTCATCGGCGGAGCGCGCATCCAAAAAGACGAGCTTGGGATCGTTCAGTTCGCCTGTGATTTCAGCCTTCGTCGAGATTAGGGCGGCGTTGGCTTTTGCCGTGAAGTTGCCCGGGGCGATTTGCGGAGCATCCGTGGATACATCTTTGCCTGCCGCAAGCCATGCGGGATATCCGCCGTTCAGCACCTTGACCTGATCCCGCAGTCCGTAATACTCAAACGCGTAGAAGATGCGCGTTGCGCTGAGCGCATTGCCTTCGTCGTACACGAGGACTGTGGAATCTTGATTGACGCCGAGCTTGCGGATAACCTCGCCGAAGGCTTCCTCCCCAAGCAGGAAGCCTTTGACCGGATTTTTCGGATCGTTGATGTCTCCCGTTTTGAGATTGACCGCACCTCGAATATGTCCCTCTTCGTAGCCCTTCGCCCGTGCGTCGATCAATACGACTTTAGGGTCATTCAGGTGATCGTTTACCCAATTCACATCGGCCAGCAGCTGCGAATTCGGATAATCGCCGCCCGTTTTGGCGCCGGCGGCTGCGCCTGTGCTTTCGCCGCTGTTGCTTTTGCTTCCGCAGGCCGCAAGCACCGTAATGAAGACGACGGAAAGAATGCCCAACATCAATTTCAATTTCAATCTCTTTTGCATAGCAAGTTTCCTCCTCTCAAGGTTTGGTTTTCTCTTGAACTTATCTTGATCGATTTGTATAATAACATTAATCCGATTGAAATACAAGGAATTATTTTTCAGTGATCTTATTATGAAAAGGCGGGTTAATGAACATGCAAAGGCACCTAATCAAGATGGAACGTTTGGCGCTTCTCCTGCTGAGTTTTGCAGTGTTGGCAGGATGTGCGATGGAAACAAAAGAACAGGCGGCTCTGCGGCTTAAGAACAAGGACATTTCGGCAAGCGCGGGCAGGCTGACGTCCGTTCAATTTTATGTTCCGGTGGAAAAAGAGAATAAAGTGGCGATCCTTGATGTCGTCAGCGGAAAAGTGGCGGGGCAAATCAAGGTGGGCGAAGCGCCGACCAATGTCGTTTTTTCCAGTACGATGCGCGACGCTTATGTCGCAAATCAGCAAAGCAGCACGGTTTCCTTTATTGATACGGTGGCGCTGAAGGAGACCAAGGAAGTGGAAGTCGGGGCGCTGCCGCATGGCCTTATCCTGACGCCCGACAATAAAACGCTGTATGTCGCAACGGTAGCCGATTCTTTCATTTCCGTTATCGATACCAAAACTGGAGCAGTGGCCTCGACCATTGATTTGGGAGAGCGGGCCAGAACCAACTACTTGGCTTATTCCAATCGCAAGTTATATGTCAGCGATCACGAGAATTCCAAGGTCTATGTCATCAATACTGAAACAAATAAGCAGGAGCGGACGATTGAAACCGGACAACTGCCCCGCGCCGTCCATGTGTCTAAGGATGGGAAGAAGCTGTTTGTGCCGACGGCAAAAGCCGGCAGGCTCGAAATCTACGACACGGAAACCGGCAGCCGGATCGCCGCGGTTCCGGGCATCGCAGGCGCCACCGACGTCGTCGTGACGGAGGACGGCTCAACTGCCGTGGTGACCGGCATGGAAGCCAATGCCGTGAGCTTTGTCGATCTGCGCGGGCAAAAGGTAACGGCTGCGATAGGCGGATTGCCGGGAGCCAAGCATTTGGCGTTCAACCGATTGGAGAACCGGGTATATGTCACGCTAAGCGATTCTGATGAAGTGGCGGTGCTCGACATGAAGAACCGCACGGTTGAAAACAGGATCAAGGTAGGCGCAAAGCCCCACGGTATTTCCATCAAAGCTCTGCCCGGCATTGGCGGCAGCTGCGGCTGATGCGGCGTCCGGGTCGGTCTTCATTGTCTGAAGAGGAAAAAGAAGGGTTTTGTCCGATAAAATCGAATTACTAAGAAGGATTATTATCGGAAAGAGCTGGATTTACTGATGCGGATCATAAATTAGCTGCTTTTGCCCATCATGATCGTGTTTATTATGGGGTCATCGATTTATTTGAATAGAACTTCGAACGCATTCGTTCTTATCGGAACCGGCTTGGCGCTGCTGTCTTTGATCATGCTGGACCAAGGCTAGCAGGGGCTTTAGATACGGGCAATTTGCAGCTTTGACCGTGTTTCATTATTTCAGCCATTTGAATTGGTGCTTTTCCCTTTATCTCGTGCTGTTGGTAAAAGAATTAACAATGACGGACGAAATCGCCAAATCGCTCAAGCTGGCCCTGTTCATCACCTTAACCTACAGCTTGATTCGGCTTTTGTATTTGGAGCTTTCCGGATACACCTTGCTGGCAACCTTATCCGACCTGTTAAGTTCTTTGCTGGTGGTTGTGGTCGTGCGCTACATCAGGCTTTCAGAGAAAGAAAAAAAGTCGCTTAGAGAAAAGAACAATGAGCTTTTAAAATCCGATATCCTGACCGGTCTATTGAATTATTATGAATTTCGCAAAAGCTTTTACGACCTGAACATGGCCGATAAGCGAATTTGTCTGGTGATTGTCGATTGCTACAATATGAAAGAATTAAATGTCCGGCGCGGGCATGAGCAAGTCGATGTTTCTTTGAAAACGATCGCCGATGAGCTCAGATACCATTTTAAGGATGCTGAAATTGCCCGTTACGGAGGCGGAGAGTTTGCGCTTGCTTTTGAATATGAACGCGATAGCCATGTAGCAGAACGATTGGAACAAATATTATGCAATGAAATCCCGCAATTAACCAGCGTAGACCTGCTCTACGCTTATTCATTCGCAAACGGCCAAAGCGCCCAACAAATCATCAATGATGTTGAAGAACGCCTGTTTTTGAAGAAGAGGGAGATTTGGCTAAAAAGAGAGGAACATATTTTCCGTGCCGACAAATTGAAGGTCATCGGTGAATTGGCAGCCGGCATGGCGCATGAAATCAGGAATCCGTTGACGACCGTAAAAGGTTTTTTGCAAATGGCGGAGAAAAATCAGTTTAACGGCATAGAAAAATACTATGGTCTGATGATGGATTAAATTTCCAGGGTCAGCGACCTCACCTCCGAGTTTTTGCAGTTCTCGAAACCGCATATTTCCAAGCTGCGCATCGAATCCCTGCAGGTTTGCCTGGACAAGGCCAAATCGATCATCCAAACCGAAATTGAGCGAAGAGGGCACTCATTCCACATGGAGGAGAAAGCTGGCCCTTTGTTCGTTGAAATGGATCCGGATAAAATTGTACAGGTGCTCGTCAATTTGTTCAAGAACGCCATAGAGGCCATGCATGAGGTGGGGGAAATCCACATAAGTACATATGATATCAAGGATCATGCAGCGATCGAGGTGAGCGACAATGGTCCGGGCATTCCCGAATCGATTATGGACAAGCTGTTTAATCCGTTTTTCACCACGAAACCCAGCGGTACCGGGTTGGGCCTGGCGATTTCCCAAAAAATCGTTCAGGATCATGGCGGAAGAATTGGGGGAAGTATAAATGAAGCTGGGCTATCGAATTTTGCCTTCCGAACGGTTTCTCTCAGAGGATACAGTAAACCGTTATCGGGGGATTCCTTCGTCCATTATCAATGACGGCATGGACAAGCTTTTTGCGATGGACGGATCCATCAGGCCTTGTCACCCTAATCCGGCAATCGCCGGACATGCCGTAACGGTGCATTTGCCGCCCGGGGATAATCTGGTAATCCAGAAGGCGATCGAAATGCTTGAGCCTGTCGATGTCCTGGTTGTAAATGCCGGAGGAACGATACAAGCCCCGGTGGGAGAAATCATTGTCAGCAACTGCATCAGAAAAGGCGCCGCAGGCTTGGTCATTGACGGGGCCATTCGCGACAGCGATGTTCTGCCGTCCCTATCGATTCCCGTATTTGCCAAAGGCGTGACCCATCGCGGCTGCTATAAGAATGGACCGGGCGAAATGTTTTTTGAAAGTTACCGGCTTATTAAGAATTTCCACGCATCGGGAGAGATGCTGTATCGCAGCGCTGCCAGAAAAAATCCGATAATCGGTTTGGGGTCGTTCCACGACAGCATGTCATCCAGCAGCTTTGTTGTCCATAAAGGAGGGTCCATCTGCAGCCGCTTCGGATTGCTGAGAAAGTGCAGAACATCCCCCGGAAATAATGTCCTGCCCCGCTTGCCCGTCGGATAATGGTCGATGGGCTCAACCTCGTTGCCCAACAGGGATTGACATAATATCCATGGAAAATCGACCCCGCAGCGAATGGACAGATGCAGAGCGTTGCAAAAGCGGGGGTTAATCTCCAGCAGCTTGGGTTCGCCGCTGCGGGGATCAATCATGAATTCCGCATCAATCACACCATGCCAAGGCAAATGCTTCATTAATCGTTGGGCATATTCGATTAACCGCGGCTCGTACACGCTTTCATATACCGTACTGGGTCCGCGGTCAATCGGATAATTGCGGAGATGCTTTTGGGCAAAGGAAGCGATGCATTCATGCTCGCCATTATAGCATAATGAGATATCAAATTTGGGGCCTGCCGGAATGAACTCCTGAATGATCGGATTCGGATATTGCTTGCAGATTTCCTCATACTTACTCTCCAGCTCCTGCTCTGTTCCGGCAAATCGCACGCCCCGTCCCCCCGAGCTGTGCCGGGGCTTGATGACTAACGGGAACCGGAGCTGCTTCAGCAGAATTTCCAATTGATCGCGAATCGGCTCGGATGGATCGGGGAAAAAAGTTTTCGGATAAGGAACTTGGGCAAGCTCGGCGAGCTTCATCAATTGTCCTTTATCGGCGCAGACGGAATAATGCTCATCGGACGGCAGAGCCACTAAGCACAGTGATTCCAGTTCCGCTTTGTGCTTAACTGCCGCGCTCATCGTATCCTCGTCCATCAGAAACAGCACATCGAATTTCTCTCTGACCAAAACGGTTTTCAGCCAGTCCCAGAAGGCGTCCGGTTTCTTTGCGGGATCCGGATAGGTTAACGTTTTTTTGCAATATTTGGAAAATCCACTGGGATGAACACGGGTTTTGTCCGCTGCAATGACCTCAACCCCCCGCGATCCGAGTGAGCGGACGACCGCCAATGATTTGCTTAATAATCCGTTCGTGCAGAGAACTCTGGGCATCTTTTCACCCTAGCCTTAATCAGAATTCGGACTGTTGTATTTTCCCCAAATGAGGTCGTATCTTTCCTGCTGCGTGAGATCGCGATGCAAATGATAGATTCTCAAATGCGGTCCGTCGTAATACACCTTGACATCGTGATGGATGCCGTCATGCAGTTCAATCCACTGCTGCAATTTGACCCTGTTCGCTTCCCACAATTCGTATTTCGGCGCCATGATCGGATAAATCGCATTGGTCGGCTTTACCCGGTAAATATCTTTGTAATAGTAGATAAACACATCCGGAGGCACATAAATTTTTCGGGATGCTTCCGGATACTTCGTCAGAAAGGGGGACCGCGGGTCGAAATCATTCAAAAAATCTTGTATATGCATATGGTATCCGCTGTTTAATACCACATCGTAATTATATTCTTCACTAACGATCATCCAAAATTTGCGGCGGAATTCCTTGCTGATTTGCAAATATTGATCGATTTCACTGTCCCATTGCAGCTTATACGGGGAAATTGCCTGCACCGGATAATAGTTCATGCCTGCCGCAAGAAACGCTCCGAGCAGTACGATTTCAATAATGAAGTGAAAGCGGACTTTGGAGAAAAGCTTGAATGTCAGAGAAGCGAAGATTCCCAGATAAAAAGGAAGGATCAAAGCCCATAATTGCCCGGAACGGGTCGCGAGCAGCGTGCTTTTTGTAAGATGGCCTCCTGCATAATAAAGCAGAAACGTTCCTAAACCGAAGATAAACGCAAAAGCATAAAGCTTGATTTCACTGCGGTTTTTCAGGGCCGGGACTTGGTTGACGATGATTAGCAGAAGCGGTGTCAACAGCAATGCCCCCAATGCGATGAAATCCCATGTCTGCAAAGGAGTATAATTAAACTGGGTTGCGCTTTCCAGATAAGTCAGGGAACTGGAATGCAGTGTTTTGTGAAGCAAATATCCGAGGCCGATCGGGGAAACGGCAACGGCAATCGATACGGCAAAGGCTGCAGCGCTTTTCCATGCGCTTTCCCAATATTTGCTGACATCTACCGTCAAAAAAGCCGCAAGCATCGAGGCCAGCCCCAGCCCAACTAGCAAATAGGCCAAGGAATGCACCAGTCCGGTGACACACATGCCGGCGAAGGAGATCCATAAATAGAATCTTTTGTTATGCTCCAAATAGCGATACGAGAAATAAAGCGTTGGGAGGATGAACATAAAGGCCAGCTCTTGCGAATTGGCGGCAGCCTGCCGTTCCCAATCGCCCCCTAACAGCAGGTACCCGAATATCCCGTAAGCTGCAGCGGCAAACAGCCCGCCAAACCGGTTTCCCGTTAACCGCGATACCGAAAAAAAGAGTGAAAATACGATAAGCAGCGAGTTCAACGGACCGGTCAGCTTTAAGATGTATATGGGATCGATTCTCGAAAATTTAATGAGACTGTCCAAATATATGTGCGAGCCCATCGGATAAATGCCATCGACAAATAACTCGCGGTTGTCGATATATTTCATCCAGCCTAAAGTGACATATCCGTCAGACATTGCAGGAGCCATATGCAGAAAAGTATCCGCAAAGCGCAAATAAGCGGAAAAGCCGAACACTGTCAAGAAGGCGGCGGCAAACAGCCAGGAATCGGCCCGAACCGCATGCTCAAGCACAAATTGCCGGAGACGGTCGCTTCGGCGGGCGACTCCCTGCTTAATTCTTGATGCAATGGGAATTTGCTTGTCCATCATGTCAAAAATGAGAATAGAGTACAAATCCCGCATTTCTCTTCGCCTGTCTTGACTTTGCAGCAAATAGACCTGCCGCCAAATGAACAGTAGGAACAAGACCAGAAGTGAGATCAGTTCCCAAATTTTTAAAACGACCATGAGGTAGCCGGAAACGATGATCAATAATACCATTTGCAAATAGTTGGCGACACTCTGGTCGATCAAGGATATCAGATGGCGTCTAAACATGAATCTCGGAAGAAGCAAATAAAAAAGAATCCATGCGATGACCAACTTCAGCAGATTGATCAAAACACCGATTTCAACCGAATTCGTATTCATGGGGAGGATTGTTACACTCCTGATTTGGATTTATCATAGTATTATGATAGATATGTTATCGATTCATTGTCAATTGCCGCAGTCGAAACCGTTCGAAAAATGTATGGTAATGCATCATACATTTCATTTAAAATGAAGGAGAAGGATGAGCGGATGAAAAAATTATCGAAAGCTGAAGATCTCTATGTCGTTCAAATCGAGGATACGCATATCGATCAAATCGTAGACGAATACAAAATACGGATAGCGACGCGTCTGAATGAGGGCTACAGACAGACAACAACATGGGCGGACCGTCTTTCCGATCGAATTGCCCATTTCGGGGGCAGCTGGAGATTCATCATTTTTTTCAGCATTTTCTTAAGCGGCTGGATGGTTTGGAATACTGCATCCTATTTCCCCCATTTTGACGAGCCTCCGTTCATTCTGTTAAACCTCTGCCTATCCTTTATCGCAGCCTTTCAGGCGCCGATTATTCTGATGAGTCAGAACCGGAGCGCCGCGCACGACAAGCATGAATCGATCATCGACTTTGCCGTGAACTATAAAGCGGAGCAAGAAATCGCCGATATGCAGAATGATCTGCATCAGATCAAGGCCGAATTGACGGAAGTAAAGGAGCTTCTGCGTTCCCTCAAACAGGAAAATACCGGCCTCTAAATGTAAAAAAGGTTTTTTTATATTTTCGAAGCGTTGAGCAGCTCATCCGATGTGGCAGCGACGTCTTCGAAGGCCGAGTTGATTTCCTGCAGGCTGGCGGCAAGCTCTTTTGAATAGGCGGCTACTTTCTGAAAGGACTCATACATTTTTTCAACCGACTGATGGATGCTTTTTAACTGCGTATTGATATCGTTGGCTGAAGTTTTGCTGAAGTCGGCCATTTTTCTGATTTCGTTGGCAACAACCTCAAATCCTTTACCCAGTTCACCGAGCCTGGCGGCTTCGATAGCGGCATTAAGTCCGAGCAGCTTGGAATTTTCGGCGATCTCCTCAACCGACCGCAGGATAAACCGGCTCTGCTTGACATCGGTCATGATGGTTTGCAGTTGGTTGGACATATCTTGAATCCTGGCCGACAAATCGGTCGAAGCTTGTCCGACGATTTCGGTAGTCGCGTTCAACTGCTGGACGGTACTCGCCAAGGTCGTGGCCCCCGTTCTCATCATGTCCACTTTTTCATTCGATACGAGAGCAGCCAGAGCACCGACGAGCCGACCGTTTTCGTAAAGAGGAAGCGCCGTCGAGATATAGGCGATCCCCCATCTTTCCGGCCCTCTTTCTTCTCTGAGCTTTCTTTGTTCCCGCATAGCCTTTACGACTACGGACCCTTCATATTTAGAGAGCGGTGCGCCGGTATTGGAAGGCCAGTTGACCTTTTCCCCGGGAATATCGAGCAGGACCTTTTCCGTGTCAAATACGGTGATTCGAACGTCTTCGGGGAATACCTCCCGGTAGAAATCGACTGCAGAAATAATGTTTTCTAAAACTTTGGACATATTCCGGAACCTCCCTCTAATTTGGGATAGCATGCGTCAGCGTTCGGGTCTGTGGATTGGGAACTGATTGGAAACGTTTTCTTGAATTTAATCATAGCATAAAGAGGTAAATAGTAAAATATATCATAATACAAAATATATTACATAAAATGGAAAATGGAAAAGACCACCGGAAGTGGTCTTTGAATTATTTTGCTGTCACATTTAACGCTTCCAACCGGCCATCGCCATTTTTCTCCGCACATAGGCAAGCTGTCCCTGCAAGGGGATGCCGATCGGACAGTTGTCATCGCAGGCCATTAAACCGATGCAGCCGAAAATCCCGTCCTCCGATCCGACGATGTCGAAATATTGCTGCTCATCCCGCTCGTCCCGTGGGTCGATCATGAATCTGGCTACCCGATTCACACCCGCTGCCCCGATAAAATTCGGCTTGATATTGGCCGTGGCGCATCCGCCGATACAGCACCCGCATTCGATGCACCGTTCCGCTTCGTAGATTTGCAGCGCTTTTTCGTTGCTCATCCTTTCTTCCGGAGCGTCGGGATCAAACACCTTGTCCGTATGTATCCAGGACTCTGTTTGCAGGGAAACATTGCGGAACCATGTCCCCGTATCCACCGACAAATCGCCCAGCAGCTTAAACACAGGCAGCGGCATCAGGGTAATCGTATCCGGCAGCTGTTTGGTCAAGGTTTTGCAGGCCAGGGTGGGTGTGCCGTTGATCAGCATGCCGCAGGAGCCGCAGATCCCCGCCCGGCAAACGAAATCGAATTTCAGGGTCGGGTCCTGCTCTTCCCTGATTTTATTCAAGGCAATAAAAAGCGTCATTCCCATTTCTTCATTGACCACATAGGTTTGGGTCCTCGGCTTTTCATTGGCTGCTTCCGGGTTGTAACGAAAAATATGAAACGTCAGTTTGCGCTGATTCATTGCTCTCCTCCTTTATCTTGAATAGGAAATCAACGCTTCGCCCCGACCGCATCCATGCTGGCTTCTCCATATCCCCGGTCTCCAGGCGGCAATTCCGTAATCTTGACCGGTTCGTATTTCAGCTCCGGCTGATCGGCTCCGACGGGCCAATAGGCCAGGGTTCGGGTTAACCAGTTTTCATCGTCCCGTTTGGGATAATCCTCACGGAAGTGGCTGCCGCGGCTTTCTTTTCGGGCGAGCGCTCCAGCGGCGATACAATATGCCAGCTTGATCATGCCGGTAATCCTCAGCGCGGACGCCAGCTCCGGGTTGGCTCTCTGCCCTCCGCTGCGAAGGCCCACATAATGCGAACGCTGATGCAATTCATGCAGTTTTGCGACCGCTTTTTGCAGGGCTTCCTCCGTGCGGAAAATGCCGACATTCTCGCTTAAGGTTTGTTCCATTTCGCGGCGCAGCTCATATACGTTTTCTTTTCCGTTGCGGCAGTGAATCAGAGATTGGATGCGGTCCTCCTGCATCCGCACATGTTCTTCAATCAGGGAGGAGGATACATTCAGCGGGGCTTCCCGGGTGTAACCGGAAATCTTCTTGCCGATGATCATTCCGGCCACGATCGTTTCCGCAAGTGAATTTCCGCCCAGGCGGTTAAAGCCGTGCATATCCCAGCATGCGGCTTCGCCCAATGCGAACAGACCTTCCATTCCATAAGCCATCCCGTCGATATTGGTGCGGATGCCTCCCATGCTGTAATGCTGGGTCGGACGAACGGGGATCAAATCGCGCACCGGATCGATTCCGGCAAAATTTCTGGAAATATTGGCGATTTCGCGCAAATTGGTATTGATATGCTGAGCGCCGAGATGCCGGATGTCCAGCCAGACATGCGGCCCGTATGGACTGTCTACCCCATAGCCCTTGCGGATGTGCTGGATGATGCGTCGGGAAACGACATCTCTGGAAGCCAGCTCTTTCTTATTCGGTTCATAATCGGGCATGAACCGGTGGCCGTTTTTATCCAGCAAATAACCGCCGTCTCCGCGCGCTCCCTCGGTTATGAGGATCCAGGAGGGGACGATGCCCGTCGGATGGAACTGGACGGCTTCCATATTGCCCAAGGGCACGCGCCCCGTCTCCAGGGCCACAAACATGCCGCTGCCCTCATTGATGACGGCGTTGGTGGAGGCGCCGTACAGTCGTCCATAGCCGCCTGTGGCAATAACAGTGGATTTCGCCGTATACACCCGCAAAGCGCCTGTCCGTAAGCACCGGGCGACTACGCCGTAACAGCGCTCGCCGTCATGAATCAAGGACAGCGCCTCGGTCCGGTCATGAACGGTGATCCCCAATTTGATAACGACACTGTCCATCGTATACAAAAGAGTATGTCCGGAGCCGTCGGCCGTATAGCACGTCCGCCATTTGGCCGTTCCGCCGAAATTGCGCGCCGTAATCAAACCTTCCTTTTCCGGGTCCTCATGAATCTCCTTGCCGTCATACATGCGCGTGCCGGGAACCACGCGGTTCCACGGAATTCCCCAGTGGGCCATTTGCCGTACGGCAATCGGCGCGGTTTCGGCAAACAGCCTGGCCACATCCTGGTCGCAGCCCCAATCGGAGCCCTTGACCGTATCCGCAAAGTGGATGTCCGGGCTGTCTCCCTTACCCATCGCGCTGTTTCCCAGCGACGCCTGCATGCCGCCCTGCGCGGCCGAGCTGTGCGAACGCCTGGGAGGGACGAGACTGAGCAGGATCACGTTCAGTCCCTGAGAGGCCGCTTCGACCGCTGCGCGTTCACCGGCCAATCCGGCCCCGACAATGACGATGTCCGAAGAGAAAAGGTCGTATCGACTCATAGTGCTCCCCCCAGTGCATAAAATACGCCCAAGCTCACAAGTCCCAGTCCGACAGTGCAAACGGTAATGACGGACAGCACTTTCTTCAGGCTGTGCCGCTTGACAATACCCCATTTGACGAGCGTGCGGTAAAGCCCGACACTTGCGTGATATTCCGCAAATAACAACAGCACGATATAAAACCAGAGCATCCAAGAATGCACGCGGTCCGCGCTCAAGTTGGCGTTGATCCCCGCATAAACGACGATAAAGACATGAATGGTGATGAGAATGAGCATGGCGCTCCCCGTCACCGATTGGAACAGCCAGGACCAGGTGTCCTGATGCTTGATGAGCTTGGCGTGCTTCCAAACGATCTTCTGTTCCTGCCAGCGGCTGGGAATCCGCCGCAGGACGGCTCCGATATGCGAGCCGGCCGCGACAATGATAAATGCGACGGCCAGCTGCAGCAGATAATACTGCTCCATGAAATGGGCCAACCGATTGAACGCCGCTACCCCCAAAAGAATGGCCGCAACAAAAATCATGTGTGTCCATAGAAATCCGACCAATAGCAAGCCGCTGACAGTCTGAACCGTTTCCACGACCAGATCCGTTTTTTTGCCAGCGGCCAAGGCCCTCTGCAATTGCATAGGCGTCCCTCCTTCAGCTTAAAGAAATATCTGTGCCTCGATCTCGTTGGGTTGCAGCTCGAATACCTTTCCGCACTTCGTGCATACCCGTACCGGAATCCAAAAAGGATAAGGATCGTCATAAAAAAGCGGGAGATCCGGCCGGAATTCCACATTGGTTGCAGCGCCGCAGCAAAGAGAATCGGTCATTTCATCCGTCCTTTCCTAAGGGAATTTGCTTTGGCGGATTCATTATGCAAGCGGATTCAAAATAAAGTGATGTTCATTTCGAGATGTCCTAAAGTTTAAGAAATTTAATCCACTGAAAAGTATAAACGATAAGGCTTGAAAATGATGTTGAAATCTGACGTCACCTTACTAATTTTTAAATAATCCAATAAAACAAAATATTCAGAAAAAAATCGAAAAAACGCAGTTCAGTGCATTATTTGTTCATGAAAATATTTGTGTTCTAGAGCTTAAATACAAAATATATATTACTTATATTTAGCGAATATATAGCGAAAAAGACGGAGAGCTTGCTGTGAAAAATGATGATGGGGAGGAAAAAAGATGAGGGTAAAATCGTTTTTTATCATGGTGCTCGCGGCTGCATTGAGCGTTCTTTCTATCGGGTGCCAAATGACTCAAAAAGTCAGCGAGACGAAAACACCAAGTCCAAGTGACACCGCGAAACAAGAAAGCAAACCGCAAGCTGCAGTATCGCATTTTGAGGGTGTGAAGCCTGATTATACCTTTAAATTTTCGCTGCAGGAGCCGGCAACAGATAATCCTGAATATAACGCTGCCAAAGCGTTTAAGGATTATGTGGAATCGCACACGAACGGCAAGATCCGGATTGACCTGTATCCCGGTGCCCAGTTAGGAAAGGAGAAGGAAATTTTCCAGGCGGTTAAAGCGGGCAATGTCGACATGGGCACTGCGGCAGATGGCCCTTTGGGAAGTTTTGTGCCTGAAACTACGGTGCTGGCCATACCTTATTTGTTTAAATCAGCCCCCATCGCTTGGGAAGTATTAAATGGAAGCTTTGGCCAGGAATTAAAAAATTTGATTCTGCAAAAAACCGGTGTCAACATCATTGGTTTATCGCAAAACGGGTTCCGTTCGTTTACAAACAGCAAACACCCCATACATAAACTAGAGGATTTGCAAGGACTGAAAATCAGAGTAATGGAAAATCAATTGTATATCAAGATGGTCAATGCTCTCGGTGCACACGGAGTCCCGATGGCCGGCGGCGATGAATTATACAGCGCCCTTCAGCAGCACGTTGTGGACGGACAGGAGAATCCCCTTGACGGAATATGGTCTTACAAACTCTATGAACCTCAACCTTATATCACGGTTGACAATCATACCTTCAGCAGCAAATTCCTGTTTATGAACGATAAATTGCTGTCATCCCTGCCTGTAGACTATCGGGATATCGTCAAAGAAGCGGGAAGTGTCTGGACGACTCAGCTCGAAGGGCCGAAGGAACAGGCCTCCGTGGATGCATTCTACCTTTTGAAGCAAAAAGTCAAAGAAATTTACCCGCTTCCTGCATCCGAGCAAAAGCGTTTCAAGGAAAAAGCCCAGCCTGCTGTCATCGATTGGATGAAGACGCAGATTGATCCGGTATGGATCGACAAAGTTCAGAAGGCCGCCAGTGATGCCGAGAAAAAGCTGTACGGTACGAATTAGTACCATGGGAGATGGAATGATGCTGGAGGCATTTGCGAGAAAGATCAATCGTGTTGTGGAGTTCCTGTTGTTTATCTTCTTGTCCGTAATGACGATTGTTGTAGCGCTTCAGGTTCTCTTCCGATATGTCATTAACGAGCCGCTGTTTTGGACCGAGGAATTAGCCAGATATCTGATGATTTACATTGTCTACATGGGAGCCAGTGTCGGTGTGCGCTGGGGCTCCCATGTGGGCTTCACCTTTTTTGTTGGCAGGATTTCTCCCGCATTGGCAAAATGGTTGGCCATCATTGCGAATTTGGGTTTACTCGCTTTTACCTTGAACTTTATTTATTATGGCCTTCAAATTGCCCTGCAAAATTATGACCAGCTTTCCGGGGCAATGGAAATTCCCATGACGTATCTGTTCATGGTGCTTCCAATTTCGGGAGTGCTCATTATTATTCAGCTGCTGCCGCATCTTGAGCGGCAATTCAAGGAATTGAAGGAGCTGCGGAATTCCGTTAAAAGCAAACGGACTCGGGGAGGTACGCCATGACACTCATCATTCTGGCGGTTGTATTCATCATTTTTCTGTTTGTGGGTACTCCCGTTTCTTTTGTCATTGGAATCTCTTCAATGACAGCAAGCTTTGTAGATAAAGGGATTCCTCCTTCGGCAATCACAACCAAGCTGGTTACAGGAATTGACACCTTCCCCATCATGGCAGGCGCCTTTTTCATCTTGGCTGGAGAACTGATGAGCAACGGAAGCATTACCAAGCGTCTGATAGATTTTTCGAAGATCATCATCGGCAGAATCAGGGGAGGAACCGCTCAAACTTCTGTATTGGCAAGCGTTTTTTTTGCAGGGATCAGCGGCGCGGCCGTAGCGGATTTAGCTGCAGTCGGCTCGATTCTTACCCCGGCCATGAAAAAGGAAGGCTATGATGATACTTTCAGCACTTCGCTTCCGGTCGCTGCGTCTATTGTTGGGCCCATCATCCCTCCAAGCGTGATCATGGTGTTTTACGCCATGGCGACGAACTCCTCTATAGGGGCGTTGTTTCTGGCTGGCATTGTGCCGGGAATTTTGATGGGCCTTGCGATTATGGCATACACAATGTACCTTTCCATCAAAAGAAAATATCCCCGAAACGATGAACCGTTTCCGGGCATTCTTCAATTTCTGGTTATTTTTCGCAAAGCGATTTTGGTTCTGTTTATGCCGTTGATTATAGTGGGCGGTGTGCTGAGCGGGGTGTTCACCGCAACGGAATCGGGAAATATCGCGGTGATCTATGCATTGTTCCTTAGTTTAATTGTCTACAGGGAATATACCTTCAAGCAAATATATCGCATATTTGTAGGTTCTGCCGTAACGATTTCCATCGCCCTGCTGGTCATTTCAACCGCTTCCAGTCTGGCTTGGATTTTGGCCGTTGAACAGTTGCCGCAAAGAGCCTTGTCGATTTTCACCGGAATTACCGATACACCGCTTTATTTTTTAATCCTGCTGAATATTGTTCTATTAATTGTAGGAATGTTTCTGGATCCCGGCGCGGCAGTCATTTTACTGGCACCGATGCTTTTGCCGCTCGGTGAATATTTCATGATCGACCCGCTGCACTTGGCCATTATTGTCATTTTGAATCTGACAATTGGTTTGATTACTCCGCCTGTAGGGGTCTGCCTCTATGTCGGTTCATCGATTGGTAAAATTCCTATTGAAAAGGTCGTGAAGGGTGTTCTTCCGTTTGTTTTTATTGAAATCCTGGTTCTTCTATTCATTACTTTCATTCCTCAGATCAGTCTCTTTTTACCTAGACTATTTGGTTTTTAGCAGAAAGGGCCAATTCTGATATTCAGACAAGGAGAGATGTTGTGTGAGATTAAAAGACAAGGTTGCCGTAATAACTGGCGCGGGATCGGGGATCGGAAGAAAAACGGCGATTCTTTTTGCCGAACATGGGGCCAAAGTAACTGCTGCCGATGTGAATTTGGAGACTGCCGAAGAAACCTGCTCTATGATTAAGGAGCAGGGGGGGCAATGCATTGCAGTTAAAACAGATGTCAGCAATGCACGGGATATCCAAGAAATGCTGAACACAACTTTAAACGCGTTTGGAAAATTAGATATATTGTATAATAATGCCGGTATTCCGATGATCGCGCAGAGCATTGAGGATGTGACCGAGGAACTGTTTGACCGTATCATGGACGTGAACGTCAAAGGGGTTTTCCTCGGATGCAAATATGCCGTTCCCATATTCAAGATGCAGGGAACCGGTGGAGTTATTATCAGTACGGCATCGAGTGCTGTTTCCCGGCCCAGACCCGGCCAGAATATATATGCTGCCTCAAAAGGAACTATTGTCACTTTAACCAGGGCCTTGGCCGCAGAGCTGGCCGAACATCAGATTCGCGTTGCAGCCATTAATCCTGTGGCGGTGGATACTCCGATGTTCTACGGTTTCATTGGCGACCGTGACGAGCAAGAAGCAAGGGCAAGCTTCAAATCCACGATTCCTCTTGGCAGAATGGCCCAGCCCGAGGATATTGCTTACGCTGCTCTGTACCTGGCATCGGATGAAGCGTCACTGGTGACGGGGGCCATAATGGATGTAGATGGAGGACGAGGAGTATAAAACGCGAAGGATAAGTGTGCAGTTATGAAAATCAAGGTTGGTCTTATCGGTTCCCATTACATGGTTGATCGTATGCTCAATATCGTCCGGGAGTTTCCAGTGCTGGAGCATGTTCTCCCGCTTCCTTTTCAAAGCGAGGCCGAAACCGTTGAGCTGTTCCAAGAGAACATGAACCGTCTGGACATTGCCGTGTTTTCGGGTCCTGTGCCATACATTCTGGCAAAGGACTTGCTGGCGGAATCCAAAATGCCCTATTTTGTTGTTCCCTATGACGAATCAACGGTCATGTCTACACTTATCTATTTATCCTATCATCGCGGAAATCAACTGGGCAGACTCAGCTTCGACCTGCCTGATGAGCGTAATGTTTTTGATGTTTTTTCCGAGCTGAAGATTCCGTTGCATGACATCTATACACTGGATTATCAAAAAGAGTTCGATGTGGATGTGCTGCTGCGGTTTCATCAAGCCTTATGGGAGCAAGGAAAAATTGATTACGCACTGACATCGCGGAACAATGTGTTCGATGAATTGGTTTGCCGGAATATCCCCTGCATAAGAATGGTCCCCCTTTACAAATCAATTCGGGAGACGATGAAGCTGGTACTCCTTAAATGCGAAACGCTCTTGCTGGATTTGGCGAGATTTGCGGTTATCAACATCGGCATTAATCTATTTAACTACAGATCGAACATCAACCACGAGGAAATAACCACAAAGATTTATCAGTCCATGCTGGGTTTTGCCAAAGTGATCGGCGGATCGATCACACAAAAATCAGGGTATGTTTCCATATATACCGATAGAAAGAAATTGGGCGAGATCACCAACGATTTCACGTTTTTTCCCTTTTTGGACAAATTGAAAGAGGACATCCGAATTCAATTATCCATCGGGCTGGGTTTGGGCTGGACGAATCACGACGCCGAAAGCCACGCCATGATTGCGCTGCAGGAAGCTTATGCACAAAAAGAAAGCGCGATCTTTATTGTCAATGAAAACAAAGAGATCAAAAATCTTGTTAATACAAAAATTAATTTCATGTTGAAAACGACGGAGAAAAAATTGCTTGAGATTGCAGAAAAAACGAACTTGAGCATAAAGACGTTAAGCAAAATCAAAAATTATTGGATAATGCAAGATAAAAAATGCACGAGCTCAGAAGAACTGGCCAATGGTTTGAATATCAGCAGACGTCTGTCTCAAAAAATTCTCAAAACATTGGCAGACAATCATTATGCTGTCATTGTCGGTGAAGAACAGCCTCATTATAAGGGCCGGCCGCGGCCGTTATATGAATTGCATTTCTGATTTAAGCTTTATGATGGATTTATGGCGAAAACCCCATGATTATCTCTGTAAAAGGAGTGGCCGGGGTTTTTTTGCTTTTCAGCAGATCAAAATACCGAAAGCGCTTTCTGAGGTTGGCATGATAATTGCATGTTATACCTGGTGAGAGTACAAGTCTTTCATTTCGGGAAAGGGGTGATACAACAATCGGCGACCTTGATGGGAGTCAATATCAAAAAAATATATGCCTTGACTTTTGCGATCGGAACGGCTCTGACCGGACTCAGCGCCACTCTGTTGATTCCGATGTATCCGGTCCATCCGACAATCGGATTGAACTTCGTGCTCATGACCTTTGTCATCGTTGTGATGGGCGGCATGGGAAGCATTCCGGGAGCCTTGCTCGGCGGACTGCTGATAGGAATAATTGAAACACTGAGCGCTTACTTTTTTGATCCGGGCTGGAAGCAAGCGGTTTATTTTGTGGTCTTCATCTTATTGCTGGTAGTCAGGCCGCAGGGATTCTTCGGACAAATCGGAGCAGAGGAGTTGTAGTGTATATGAAGTTCTTCATGAGGTTGCCGAAATTCTCCTATGTTTTACTGGGTCTGCTGCTGCTGACCTTGTTCACTCAGTCCTCTTACTTTCTTGACATTATTATTATCAGCTTTATATGGGCCGCCGCGGCAGGGGCATGGAATATTTCCGGCGGCTATGCCGGACAATTCTCGCTGGGACACGCCGGGTACTTGGGAGTGGGGGCGTACACCTCGACCCTTTTGTATATCCATTTCGGACTTTCGCCTTGGATCGGCATGATTGTCGGAGGTATTCTGGCTGCCGTTTTCGCCTTTGTCATCGGTGTGGTGACTTTCCGGCTCAAAGGTCCGTTTTTCACGTTGTCGACCATCGCTTTTGCCGAGCTGGTTTACATCAGCGTCACGCAGCTCAGGGATATTACCCAGGGAGCGATGGGCCTCAGCATTCCTTTTGACACCGGGGTTGCCAATTTCATTTTTAACGAGCCAAGAACATATGCTGTTGTAGCGTTTGTTCTGATGGTGCTGGGTTACATCATTTCATATGTCATCCAAACCTCAAAATTGGGTTATTATCTGATTGCGATGCGTGAGGATACGGATGCGGCCCAATCCTTGGGAGTCAACATTACTTTTGTAAAGCTGTTCTCCACGTCGTTAAGCGCATTTTTAACGGCCATCGCCGGAACGTTCATGGCGCAGTATATCATGTTCATTGAACCTGAAAATATTCTTGCCCTGTCCATTTCCATTCAAATCGCCATGTTTGCCATTGTGGGGGGAATGAATGATGCGTCGGGCCCGATTATCGGAGCTTTGCTGCTCTCGCCCTTGGGCATATTCCTGCGCGGGTACGCGACGGAAATAGCGGGATTGCATCTGTTTATATACGGTCTGATTCTGGTCCTGGTCGTCTTGTATCAACCCAACGGAATCGTTGCCGGCATTGAAAAATTGCTCAAGAGAAAGGCGAGCAAAGCGGATTGGAGGGGGCAGGATGTCTCAAAACGGAACATTGCTTGAAGTGAGCAATCTGGGCAAGCGTTTTGGCGGAAACTGGGCCATCAAAGGGGTGAATCTGGAGGTCCGGCCGGGAGATATTCTGAGGATCATCGGACCTAACGGGGCCGGAAAAACCACTTTGTTCAACATGGTCACCGGATTTTTAAAGCCTACGGAAGGGGAGGTTTATTTTAAAGGCGAGAGGCTGACCGGCGACAAACCCGAGAAGATCAGCAAAAAAGGGATTGCCCGCACCTTTCAGATTGTCAAACCGTTTGGACAGCTTTCCGTGCTGGACAATATTATGGTGGGTGCGCTGAAGCATGAAAGCAAGGTGCCGAAAGCAAGGGAGAAAGCTAGGGAATATGCGGATCTGGTCGGCTTGACCCCGTTTTTGCATGTTCCCGCCAGCACCTTGACGATCGGCAACCGCAAGCGCCTGGAAGTCGCGAGAGCGCTTGCGACACAGCCTGAGCTTATATTGCTCGATGAAGTCATGGGCGGCTTGAATGATGCCGAAACGGTGGAAATGATGAGGATTGTTGAAGCTCTGCATCAGGGAGGCTTGACTATCTTAATTATTGAGCACAACATGCATGCTTTGATGTGTTTGTCCAAAAAAGTCGCCGTCTTATGCTATGGTGAAAAGCTGGCAGAAGGAACCCCGGAAGAGGTCTCATCCAATCAAGATGTCATCGATGCTTATTTGGGGAGTGAATAGCGATGATCAGGGTGGAAAACTGCCAGCCGATCAGTGACGTCCCCGCTTACAAGAGGGTGGAAATGGGTTTGGTTCAGGTTCCGGAAGGAAGGCAGCTGTCCCCGTTCTTATCGGTCAGGGAAAACCTCGAAATGGGCGCATATACGCAGCGGGCGAGATCGAATTTGAAAGAAAGTCTGGAAAAGGTGTTCGGGCTGTTTCCGAGATTGAAGGAACGGGAGAAACAGCTGGCCGGAACCATGTCGGGCGGAGAACAGCAGATGTGTTCGATAGGGCGGGGATTAATGTTCATGCCGAAATTGATCGTGTTGGATGAACCGACGCTGGGTCTTGCTCCGCTGCTTGTCAAACAGATCTTTACCATAGTTGAGAACCTGAAGCAAATGGGAATTACTGTGCTGCTGGTTGAACAAAACGTGCGGCAGTCCTTGCAGGTGGCCGACAGGTCCTACATGCTGAGCAACGGAAAGGTCATGACGCACGGGGCCTCGCAGGAGCTGCTGAACAGCGATGAAATCAGGCAAGGGTATTTGGGAATATGAAAGGGAAATGGGGAATGTTCCGATGATGACGGCTGAACAGTATATAGAAAGCCTTCGGCTGCAGAAAAAAGAAGTTTATTTTATGGGGGAAAAGGTCGAGAATGTGGTCGACCATCCGGCGATGCGCCCCCATATCAATTCGGCATCCGTGACTTATGAGATCGCCAATGACCCGGTACACGGGCAGGTTGCGTCGGCTGTATCCCATCTGACCGGGCGCAAAATCAACCGCTGGACGCACATTCCGCAGAATCAGGAGGATTTGGTCAATAAAGCGAAGATGCTTCGCGTGGCCGGACAGATTACAGGCACCTGCTTTCAAAGATGCGTCGGCATGGATGCACTGATCACGTTATATTCTATTACCTGGGAAATGGATCAAAAGCTTGGAACAGATTATCACGACAGGTTTAAAGCCTTCCTGATCGAAACACAGGATAAAGACCTGATGACGGATGGAGCAATGACCGATCCGAAGGGCGACCGATCGAAAAGGCCCAGCCAGCAGCATGACCCCGATCTTTATGTGCGGGTTGTTGAAAAAAGGGAGCACGGAATTGTTGTCCGGGGCGCCAAAATGCATCAGACCGGCGCGATCAATTCGCACCAGATTCTGGTTATGCCGGGTATGGGCATGGCGGCGGATGAACAGGATTATGCGGTATCCTTTGCCGTTCCGGCAGATGCGCAAGGAATCATTTATGTGTTTGGCAGACAGGTGAACGACAGCAGGAAATGGGAAGGGGAAATCGATCAGGGCAACCCGAAGTACGGGGTCGTCGGCGGAGAAGCCCTGATTATTTTCGAGGATGTGTTTGTGCCGTGGGAGCGGGTGTTTATGCTTGGAGAAACCGAGTTTACAGGTCCGTTGGTGGACCGGTTTGCCTCCTACCACAGGCAGAACTACGGAGCGTGCAAATCAGGCAATCTGGATGTCCTGATCGGCGCCACCACGGCGGTTGTTGATATGCATGGCATTGCAAAGGCCGGGCATGTCAGGGACAAATTGTCCGAGATGGCCCATTTGGTGGAAACGATGTACAGCGGCGCGCTCGCTTGTTCCTATCACTGTTCATCCCTCTCCTGCGGCACCGCCTTTGTCGATCCTGTCCTGGCCAACACTTCAAAATTCAACACCGCCCGCTATTATCCCGAGGTTACCCGGCTGGCCCAGGATTTGGCCGGAGGCTTCCCGGCGACCCTGCCTTCCGAAAAGGAACTGGATAATCCCCGGGTATCCGATTATATTCTTAAATACTACAAAACCGGAGAGAATGCCGATCCGCTGGATCGGATCAAAATGGGACGCTTGATCGAAAATATGACCGGATCAACCCCTATTATTGAATGCATGCATGGAGCGGGGTCGCCCCAGGCGCAGCGGGTCGTGATCCAGCGTTCGATCGATTGGCTGGGCAAACGCAAGCTTGCGGAAAAAATCATTAGCTCTGGGGAACAGGAATCATAAAGAATAATCGGCTTCCTCCAAAAACCGTCGATGTCAAAGACGGTTTTTTTGCGCTAAAATTTCGATGCAATATTGGGAATTTTCCAATTATGGTAGCATAATGATGAATAATTACATCAGCATGTATGGTCTTCTGTTTGCCTGCGGATTGTTGTTTATTGGGTGCCCGAAGGATAATGCCGATGCAAAAAGGCATCAAGACCAAAAAAGGGGGAAGGGGTATTGGAATACGTGGAGCAATATTTGAATGAACTCATTGAAACCGTGAACAGCTCCGTTCTGTTTGTCGATCATGAAGGAACGATCGTGTACTGCAATCGGCGTACCGTCAATGTGGCCGGAATGCCTGAATCGGAAATCATCGGCAGGTTCATCAACGATGTTTTTCCCGACAGCAAGCTGATGGATTGCATCCGGACGGGCGAGTATCATTTTGGGCAAAAAGTAAAAATGAAAGGCGTCACCTATGTTGTGCATAGGCGCCCGGTCTTTTTCAATCAGCGGATTGTAGGGGGCTTGTCTGTCTTTCATGACATCACTGAAGTGGAGGAGCTGAAAACGGACCTCAATTTTGTGCAGAGTTTGAATAAGCAATTGGATTCGATCATTCATTCGAGCTATGACGGTATTTTCATCTCTGACGGAAAGGGCAACGGCATCAAAGTGAATCAAGCTTATGAGAGGATTACCGGTGTGAAGCCGGAAGAGTTGTTGGGCAAAAACATGAAGGAGCTATTCCTGTAATGAATTAAAATGCGGTTTGCAAAACAAAAAGCGCCTCCTGTATGCTGGGTCATGGAATGCTGTACATTCACTGCCCTAATT